>CAIJZF010000326.1 GCA_903825095.1 uncultured Bacteroidota bacterium
ATTATTTTTTCCTTTAATCAACCTTATGAGCCCGACGAGCTACCGCTGCTCTACCTCGCGATGTTTGGACGGCAAAGATAGGCGTTTATTGCTTCTTGACCAAGTTTATAGTAGTTAAATTGAAACTAGCGCAGAAAGGGGTTATTGGGGGTTTTTGAGGGATTAGTTAGCGCAATAATTAACACGGCTAATAAATAACAGATGGGCTAGTTAATACTTAAGCGATACTGCAATTGCCAAATTTGAATTTAAATAATCCGGGAATTTACCCCAAACATTATTTAATCCAAGTTGCCATATATCCATTTTAGTTGCTTGATTTTTAGACCATCCAATGCTTGGAGAATAATGCGTAACAGTTTTTCGATTTATTTTAGTTTCCGTTGCATTGTATGGAATTCTGAGCCACTCGATTGCAATGAAAAACTCATTATTGGGTAAGTAAATCTTGTACTTTTCCAAATTCAATTCAACAATTTTACTTGAGGACTTTACTTCTATTACCTCATCTGTTAAATCATAAGATGGCGCTTTTGAGATAGAATCTACAGCGTAAACTCTTATTCTAAAAATTGCTTTTTGAGGCATAAGAATTGGTATACTAAATTTAGCAATCTTAATATCTTTTAAAATGGCATTTTCCGATGGGGAAACAAAATGTTGTGCTAGCTGAGCGATAAAGTTACCACTGCCGTAGTATTGATCAGGTAATTCATCAAATTGGTTTAGTGTAATGCTATTCTTGAAATTATTATTATGTACAACAACTTCTTTAAGATTATGACCCAATTCGGTTAATTCAATATTAGCACTTGCACTCCACAATTTATCAGCACTTTGAACCGGGTATTTCATTGGTGCGTAACCCATACAAGTGATAATTAAACTGTCATCTATTTCTCTATTTGTAATTTCAATTTTAAAAAAACCATTTTCGTCCGCATTAACTCCAACTTTCCCTTTCATTAAAAAAATTGATGCATAAGGTATGGGTACTTTGGTAGATTTATTTAATATAACACCTTCAAATATGTTTTGAGCATTTGAAATAATTGGGAATAGAAATAATAGAAAAATTTTAAATGTATATTTCAATCAATTATAATTTTATTGAATTTACAAATTAATATTTATAAAACACTAAATTGTATTGATAAACACAAAAACCCTTGCCTTACAGGCAGGGGTTTTCTTGTATTGAGAACTTTCGGGAATATACTGGAAAGTAGAAAATTAATTCTTTTGCTTTAATTTAATTTCCACTACCCCACTTTTGCCATTTTCACGGTATTTTTTTATTGCTTGTTCTCCTTTCAAAACATTAATTGATTCAATATCATTTGGGGATATAGCTTTCATTTCCTTTTCTGTAATCTTAACTCCATCAAGGTAAAAAGCAGGTTTGTTTGCGTCTTTTCCACCCTGATTATCAACGATCATATATTTTTCTGTCTTGCCATCTGCTTTCTTTGTTATAACTACATTAGCATTCTTTTCTAATGCATCTAAAACTTTTTGTTTGTCTTTAGTTATTAAAGTAACATTCGAGTATATTACTTGTTTACTACCTGAAGGCGAAGAAAATACAAGAGTATCCAAAGATGTTTTAGAAGTGACTGTGATTTTATCACTTTTTGGTACGTTTGTAACCTTAATTTTTGGAACGTTTGTAACCTTAATTGGTACATTTGTCTCCGCTTTATTATTTCCATATCCATTTACTGTTCCATCTTCAATTTTTTTGTAATAAACATCCCCATTCAATTCTTCTTTAGCACTATATTCAAATACTTTAATTTGATCCGATTTGTTTTGAAGATTTCCTTTTAATCCTGTTTTAGTTGTTATTAAAATCACACCATTTTTACCTTCATTACCATATTGCAAAATGGATAATGGATTTCTTAAAACACTCATAGACTCAAATTCCTCTTCGTTTAATTTAGACACTTCAATCGATGATTTCAAAGGAACGCCATCTATAATGTATAAAGGAGTTTTTTTATCACCAACAGCCGTATCAATATCACCCTTAAATTCAATCTTTACCCCATTTGCCATCTCCAAACTTTTTATTTGATTCTGGTTTGCATTTATATTACTCCATTCCTTACTTGGTAATTGATCTTTTCTTTGAATATCTTTAAGGATAATTTCCACAACTCCATTTTTACCATCTTCACGGTATTTTTTTATTGCTTGTTCTCCTTTCAAGACATTTATTGATCCAATACCATTTATTGAAATATCTTTCATTTCCTTTTCATTAATTTTTACACCATCTAAATAATACGAAGGATTTGTCAATGGTGGCGGAGGTGGTGCTCCTTCAGCAATCTTAGCCCCATTGATGTAATAATCTGGTTTCGCTGTAGAAGGATTTGGCGGTGTTGGAGGCGTTGTCTTTTTTGGCTTTGTAGTATCATTCAATAATAAATCAATAGTATTTTGCATTGCTTTAGCAGTTTTCTCAATTTTCTCAATTGCTTTAGCAGTTTTCTCACTTGCATTTACCTTAATAGATACTAAACAAACAGTTGCAATTAAAATGGGCAATACCATTACCCTTCTTAGGTAGGAGTATTTTGTGTTAGTTGATTTTGTTAACATAGTTAATCGTCGTTTAATGGATGAATAAAAAAATTGATGTGTTGGATTTAAAAAATGATTCCCATAATGGGTCTGTAATAACATTTTAGCAAACGCTTCTACATTACTATCCCCTACTGCCGATTCGTCTGCTATAAACTCATGAATAGTAACTAACTCCTTTTGAATAACCCAATTAAATGGGTTCATCCAAAATATTGAAGTAATAATTTGACTATATATTCTGTCCCAGGTATGCTTTTGTTGTATATGGGTAATTTCGTGTTTGAATATTTGCTGTCCTCCTTCCTCTTGTAATGAAATGGATTGTTTCCAAAATAAATTATTTAAAAAAGAGAAAGGCGCATTATCGTCATTAGTATTAATAAAATCAAACCCCTCCATTTGCGTTACATCACTCTTTCTTTTTAGTAATTGAATTTTTATAACATTTAAAAGTAGTATACTAAATAAGGTAATGGCTACAATTCCTGCTATGACTAAAGAATAATCCACCCAATCATATTGAATGCTATTATTTACATTAGATATTGGTAAAATAAATTGTACAATTTCATTTGAACTATATACAACAGGCTTCTCCACTATAAACCAATCAATCTTCAACAGGGGAATAACTAAACTCATTATTGATGCAGTCAATAAATAAAACCTATTGTAATAATGAAATTTCTTATCTCTTAATGCAATCCAATAATAAGCCAAGAATATACCTGATATTAATATTGTTTTAAGAATATAGGTGATCACAATTTGACTAGTCATGATTTTTGTTTTTTAATTGTTTTAAAAGCAATTCCAAATCCTGGATGGACATTTGTTTTCTATCTACTAAAAAGGAAACTACATTTGAGTAGGATCCTTCAAAGTAGCTTTCAGTCAAGCCCTCAATTCTTTTAGCAGAATATGCATCCTTACTTACCAAAGGATGATAAAAATTGTTTCTGTTTGGGTTTTGTATTCCAACAAACTCCTTCTCTACTAAAATCTTTAAAAGAGTTGCCACTGTATTATGATGTGGCTTTGGCTCATCTATTGCCTCTAAAACATCTTTAATATATCCGCCCTTATCCAATGCCCATAAGGCTTGCATAATTTGTTCTTCAGCTTGTGTCAGTTTTTTCATAGTTTAATATTTTACTTTATAACTAAATTCTTAGTCAATATTATAACTATATTTTTAGTTACCCAAATAATTTTTGTTAATATTTTTAAATTGTCTAGTTTTATAATATCATTTTAATATCAAAATACTACTATGGAAAAGTTAATTAACCCAATGAACGGATATAAAGCAGCCTTAATAGCACTTTTATCTTTTATTACTGGTTTATATGGAATTATTACTTCAGCACAAAACGCAACTCCAAGCGGAGGCGTAATTTTCTTTGGTGTTTTATTTATTCTTTTTGCTGTTTTATTAATTAAGGGATTAATGGTAGTGGAGCCAAACTATAGTATTGTACTTACCTTCTTTGGTAAATATGTAGGAACAGTAAGGGAAAATGGATTGCAGTTTGTAAATCCTTTTTATTCAAAATTGAAAGTTTCCCTTCGCTCTCAAAGTGTGGAGAGTACCAAATTAAAAGTAAATGATAAGTTGGGCAACCCTATTGAAATTGCGGCTGTTATACTATACGAAGTAAGTGATACTTACAAAGCCGTTTTTGATGTTACCAATTTTAATGAATACATGAAAAACCAAAGTGAAGCTGCTGTTAGACATTTAGCTACTAGCTACCCTTATGATAATATTGAGGATGAACATGCGCAAATAACATTACGTGATGGTGGTGAAAAAGTAATCAAGATGCTCGAACAAGAACTAAATGAAAGATTAATAAAAGCAGGCATTACTGTTACCGAGGCTAGAATTAGTCATTTGGCTTATGCAGCTGAAATTGCAGGTGCTATGCTACAAAGACAACAAGCTACTGCGATTGTAGCTGCTAGAACTAAAATTGTAGAAGGTGCAGTGGGAATGGTTGAAATGGCATTAGCAATGTTATCCGAAAAAGATATAGTAGTGCTGGATGACGATAAGAAAGCTGCAATGGTAAGTAACTTAATGGTAGTTCTTTGTGGTGAAAAATCTGCATCTCCTGTTCTAAATACTGGCACCCTTTATTAATCTTTAAAATACAAATATGTCATTAGCAAAAAAAACATTTGTATTAAGAATTAACCATGAAACCTTTTCTGCATTAGCAAAATGGGCCGAAGATGAGTTCAGAAGCGTGAATGGTCAAATTGAAATGATTTTAGACAATGCATTAAAAGATAATGGTAGAAAGAAAGTCAAAACAGATACAAATAAAGTAAAGACCGACCATAAATAATTCCTAACTAAATGAGACGCAAGGCATTCATTACAAACATTTTATTATACCTGTTTACTTTAGCCAATGCGCAAAATAAATCTGGTTTAATAATCTATGATATTAAATATCCTAATGAAAATTTAAAGGCAAAAACAGTTGAATCAAGATTATTTTTTAACGATACATTAAGTATTGGAATATCTTATTCTACAAAATTTTATTCACAAAAAAATGTTGGCATTAATCAAGAACCACAGGGTCTTGGAGTGACCTTTAAGTATGGTGATGAAGTAGGGGAAGTTATATACAGGAATTATAATACAGAAAAAATAATCTTAAGATTTCCTAAATCTGCAGCATTAGATGAATATATAGTAGAAGATAATTGGATAAAAATACAATGGGCAATTAGAGATGATAAACGTAAAATAGGCAACTTTATATGTAAAAAAGCAATTGGAGATTTTAGAGGACGTAGATATATTGCTTGGTATACAGAAGAAATACCATTGCCATACGGCCCTTTTAAGTTGTATGGCTTGCCTGGTCTTATTCTTGAAGCAGAAGATACAGAGAAAATGTTTTCGGTTAAAATGAAGCACATTGAATACCCAACAAGCCAAGTATTTGAAGTTGATGAACCGACTGAAAAAGTGAAAAAAACACTTAAAGAATATGTTTATTCTTTAGATCATATTGAGGAAATATTTTTAGAAAAATTAAACTCAAAAGTTCCCAAAGGAATACGTTTTACAAAAGAACCAAATAAAACAGATACAAAGAGAGCATATAGAATTGAAAAAATATTTGAATGGGAAAAATAATTTTAACTATAAAATAATCTTTTTATAAGCTCAACTTAATAAACTCAACCTTCTAACAGTAGTTGGGTTATAGTAATTACCATTCCTTGTCTTATACCCATTAATATTCAGCTCTTTAGCAATTGCGGTATAATTTATATACCCATATTTCATTTGGAAATGCTCAATAAACATTTTAGCCATTTTCCAATTTTCATTTTCAACCCTTTTTTTAATAATTGATTCAACCCCCTTTTCACGAGCAGCATCATTAAGATTTTTAGGTGAGCCTAATTTAACTCCTCTAGCTTTTAAAGCTGCCAATCCACTTTTTGTCCTATTGGATATGAGTTCTCTTTCCCATTGTGCAACAGAACCAAATATTCCAAGTGTAAGTGTATTAAGTTCAGGAAGTTCAATACAACGAAGTTTAACACCCTTATTTCTCAAAGTGAATAAGAACTCCACTTCTCTACTTAACCTGTCTAATTTGGTAAATAAAAGGGTGTATCCGTGTTTTATACAAAGGTTGGTAGCGTAATCTAATTTTACTCTGTTGTTATTTTTACCGCTCTCTTGCTCAATAACAATTTCAATTAAATTATCTCCTGTTGATTGAATAAATTGATTAATTCTTAACTGTTGCTCTTCTAACCCTAACACCTGTCTTCCTGTACTTGTGCGGACATAAGCGATATAATTTTCCATTATTTATGTTTCTGGCTAAGATAAATGAACCAGAATATCAAAACATAAACGAGGGTTTAAGATTTGATAAATTAACAAATGCCTAGCACTTAAACTAGCAACATTGTGAAATTGCTAGTGTATTTCTATGGTGCGAAACAAATTCTACACCATGTTCAGCGCAAAATATTTAATGATAAAGCACAATGGATTGGATTACTTGCAGTTGTGTAATATGGTTTGAACTCTGATCCTAGCGAAAGTTGTTTGGCATATCAAAATCAGGGTCAAGGTCATAAAAGTGGGTGTTGTCCTGTATATTAATCTCACTGTATTGGTAGAATTCCAATATCCCTGAAATCCACATGCACAGGTCTCTTTTCCTTCCACCCACAAAAACCTCATGTGTAGCAACCCCACTTTTACGGAGCATCAAATCAACCATGCTTCTTACATAGTTATAAGTACCTTCTGCTTTTGGAGAATTTCTGTTCTGCGAGTTTGCATCTAATACAAATACCACTTTTTCTTGATGTCTAACTCGTTTTCTATTTCTGTTTCTGTGCATGGGTATCTTTTTTGATTAAATGGGTGTTCTTTATTTGTTTTTCCTCTTGCAGGGTTAGTACATTATTAGCTAGGGCTCTAAATTGGGTTTCACTAATAATCATCTTCAGTTTCCTGTTTGGACTGTCTTGTACAAGTGTTCTTAATTTCATAAAATATCTTTAATAATAAATACACCGAACCCATGTAAGAAAGTCCCGCCAGTCGTCTTATTTTAAGAATAAATGGGGTTTATTCACGAAAGGGATGGTATTTTCATAACTAGCAAAAACACTTAAACGCTAGTATTATTTGGGATAGTATTACACCCATACCAAAAAGATGGGTTTTGACCTTATTATAGGTCTCCCAACTTCTCACGACAAATAAATTTTATTTTGAGGGGTAGTTCTGCGAGGAACTTCCTGACAGATGGCAGGAAGTTGAGCACCAAAAATAAATCACTAGTCCCCATTTCACCTTTTCTGAAACAAGACAAGGTTGAAAATGAATTTTACTTTTACCGAAAACAGAAAAGGTGCAGAATATCTCCGAAACTACCGGAGTTTTCTCTATTTCAGGTAGTACCTGAGGAGGTAATCAGAAAATATCTGGATACTAATTCCACATTGACACTTCATAATCCATATCCACAGGGTCATCTTTTATTCTATTTCCTACTGTGCTCACATCCATTTCAATCATCTTGGCTATTGCTCGGTTGGTTATTTTCTTACCGTTCATTTCCAACTGTTTCTTTGCCAGTAGTATTTTATTGATTGTATTTTGTCGTTCAAATGCACCGTTCAATGACTTGGCAATGGTCTCTTTCATCTTACTTGTCAGTTCCTTGTTATTAAGGTTCCAATGTACCCTTCTATGTTTGGGTTCAACATGAAACACTCCAGTCTCCTTAATCTTATCAATAACCGAGTTAAACATCCTTCGTAGCTCCTTCATATCCATCTTTGGTTTGGCACGGGTATTATTTATGTAAAACAAATATGAGAAGATATAGTCCAAAGGAACATCTTGGTTTAAGTAATACCACTGATGTAATAAAGTGTAGTAGGTTTTATGTTTCTTGCCATCTAAAATCATGTTAGGAATATATGGTTCTAGTACCATCTCTTCTCTAAATTCAACAACAGGATTGTTTACTGCTACGATTGTCTTTGTTTTGATTGTAGCTAAAACCTCATCTATTGAATAGATATGGTACTTGTTCTGGGTAATAGTGTTTTCAGTTGTATCAGAAAAGTATGGTTTGACCTTATTATAGGAAGAAATAGTAATAGGGTCAACCCCTATCTTTTCATCAACTAGTTCTACTGTTATAATATTATTATAGTTCACATATACTTCCTCATCATGGGAAATAAACATGGGTCTGATTAATCCCTTGGCGTAAGTATCAATCTTCTCATCTTTAAGTATGGTAGCTCTAATGGTATTCCATACCTGTTGAAAACTATACCTTGTAATATCATTGCTTACCCTAAATAATAAGGTTAGTCCTGCGCCAGAGGGAGATATACAAACCAATGATACTTGATTACGATACTTGTTGATAATCCTTTGTTTCTCATTTAGTATATCAGGTACATTATCAATATCAAAGTACATAAACCCTGTTGTACAAATGAAGTTCTTGTCAAATACCTCATCACTTAAATTACGCTGCTTCACTTTTACATGTGGCGTTATGTAGGGTAGTGTTTCCTTTAATGATTTGTAGTAATCATCACCATTGGACTTGAGTAATCTTATGGTTTCAACATGACCCTTGTGAGAACCATTTTGAATGAGTTGGTGGAGTTCTTCAAATGTAATGTATCTGTCTAGTTGGGTGTTCTTGATACCCTTAACATAAATTGGGAATAACATTAAAATAAAAGACCCCAAATTTCTGTGTGGTGGCACATACTTTAAGGGGTATCTAAAAATATTTTAAGTGTATAACCGGTAATAACCACCATCATTACCAACACTTGTA
>CAIJZF010000327.1 GCA_903825095.1 uncultured Bacteroidota bacterium
GATCAACATGCCTTTAATAATATTAATCAAATACAAACGCTCCCAGAAAGTCATGGGACTGCGATTTACTGCGAATGATTTATTGGTTAATGCTTGCATGTTATATTCGTACAGTTTTTATAATTATAATTTTGATAAAATGAGTGCCCCTGTGATTAACATATTTAATAAAGCAAGTGGTATCATTTTTTTCCAACCTAAATTCATTAATTGATCATATCTAAATCTTGGAATAGTCCAACGAATCCACATAAATAAGAATACAAAAAGTACAATTTTAATAAGCAGGGTACCTACACCAATGAGGGCTGCTATATTAGGCGCCACAGTACTTTCATCAAAGAAAGGCAAATCATAACCACCAAAATACATAGATGCCATAATAGCACTACTCATAATCATATTTACATATTCCGCAAATAAATAGAAACCCAATTTCATAGAAGAATATTCTTGGTGATAGCCAAAGTTTAATTCATTCTCTGCTTCTGGTAAATCAAAAGGAGTACGATTACATTCTGCCATCGCACAAATAAAGAAAATTAAAAAACCTAATGGCTGATACACCACATTCCACCAATGTCCTGAGACTTGGTCTGCTACAATGGTTTTTAAACTAAGTGTGCCCGTTGACATTAATAAAGCTATTAAGGCAAGGCCCATGGCAATTTCATAACTAATGGCTTGAGAAGCTGCTCTTAAAGCAGACATCAAAGAAAATTTATTATTGGAAGCCCAACCTCCAATCATAATTCCATAAACACCCATACTCACCACTGCAAATACATATAATAAACCAATATTAATATCGGCAATTTGTAGTTCAATGACTCTTCCAAATAAATGTACTTCAGTGCTCCAAGGTATGACTGCGCAGGTCATCAAACTAGCAGTCATGGCTAGTCCAGGACCTAAAATAAATAACCACTTACTAGCTGCATTAGGAATAATTTCTTCTTTCATGATTAACTTCAAGCCATCTGCTAGTGGTTGCAATAAACCAAAAGGCCCTGCTCTATTCGGACCTGGTCGGTCTTGTAAAATGGCAGCCACTTTTCTTTCTCCAAAAGTGGTATATAAAGTAATCAAAAATGTGGTGAGCACAATTATGACAATCAAAATTAATTTTTCAATAATAAAGGCCCAATCAAATGCGAGTAGTGTCATACTTTATGTATTAGGCGTTTTTAGAATTATTGTTAAAACTAGTTCCATGAGAAGGACCCTCTATTTCACTTAAACGTATAGAAGGTAAGTTCACTTCGCTTTCATTATGAATATCCATTAATAAATGAGGGGCTCTGCCATCATTCACTGCTTTAAAAATTTCAGTTGGTTTTGTTGTACCAATATTGCCTGCATAATGGCCTTGTGCAATAACGGAATGTCTGCTTATCTCACGTGGCCCTTCAATAATCCAGTCGTTGGTATGTTTTTTATCAAAACGACAAGTATTACAAATCCATCCTGGCTTACCTTCTGGTGTGTCTTCAATTTCACCCCACTCGTCTTTGCGTGCTGTCACTCTAAATACTTCATCTCCTCTATTCCATAAGGTTACACGACCAGAACAAGTTGGACAATCGCGGTGTGCATCCATGGGTTTTAAAAACCATACTCTATTTTTAAAACGGAATGTTTTATCGGTTAAAGCGCCCACTGGACATACATCAATTACATTGCCTATAAAATCATTGTCTAAACTCTTCTCAATATGGGTAGCAATTTCTGCATGGTCGCCTCGGTCTAAAATGCCATGCACTCTTTTATTGGTTAATTGGTCGGCGGTAAATACACAACGGTAACATAAAATACAACGCGTCATATGTAGTTGTATATGCTTACCTAAATCATGCTTTTTAAAAGTACGTCTTTGAAATTCATACCTGGTACCTGCCTTACCATGTTCAAAACTTAAATCTTGTAAATGACATTCTCCTGCCTGATCACATATAGGACAATCTAGGGGATGATTCAACAATAAAAATTCAACCACCCCTGCTCTTGCATCAATTACTTTTTCACTGGTAATATTTTTAAC
>CAIJZF010000328.1 GCA_903825095.1 uncultured Bacteroidota bacterium
CGCAATGTTACTTTTTATAGTTTCATCGGTAAGTCTTGTACTTAGTAAAATACTAGTATGCGTATTGGGATTCCATTTAAACTGTTGGCTAGTGGTTAACCTATTAATAGGTGTTGTAATTCTATTATTGCTATTGGGTCTAATGCTATAACCGTCGGTAGTATAATAATTATAAAAGCCCTGGTAATTTAGAGTCTTTGAAGCAAGCGCATTGTTTAGATTTATATCCTTGGTATTATAAGTGCCGTATCTTAAGGAAGCTTGCAAAGGTGTTTGAACGGATGCGTCTGTAATGATATTAATAACCCCCGCCATGGCCTCACTTCCATACAAGCTTGAAGAAGGCCCTTTTACAATTTCAATTTTTTTAATATTCCCAAGCGCAATTCTATTTAAATCAAGTACACCCGCTGTTCTTCCCACAAGTGGCTCTCCATTGATTAAAATAATAGTATAGTCGGGGTTTAAACCTTGCAATTGAACACCGGCACCAAAGCCACTAGTCATGGTTAAACCGGTTTGTTCTTTGAGTATATCGGTTAATCGAATAGAGCCTGTTTGTTGAATAGTTTGCGCATTAATAAGTGTAACCGGCACCGTTAAATTGCTCAGTTTTCTTTCCGACCTATTGGCCGTAACTACTACACTATCGCCACTGGCGAATAATGTATCTTTTACCAACTGTGCCTGGCCCCATAAGCATTGAGGAATAATAAATAATAATAGTAAGGGCTTTTTACACATCGAGCCGCAAAGTTCAAACTTTGAATACATCCATAGATATATTCAAGATAAAAATTAGTCTAATAGTAATGTAATTTTACAATTTTATGACAAATCAATTTTGCGCTAAAATACGCTCAATAGATTTTATTTCGGTTGCCGATATAAAATATTCATAAAACCTTTTATCATCTTCCTTGCGCACACTGCTTATAAGCGAAATCTCAGATTGTGTAATGAATTGATACTTTTCGTTAATAGCGTTAAGCATATCGCTTCTCACTTTTTTCTGTAGCCCCACATTTTTATCCTTAATACCCAACACATGATTAATTTCATTAATTTCTACATTCATACTTTGTTTAGAGCTTTTTAGTAATAAAGAAATCAAGGCCACTTCAGTGCCCACAAAGGCCTGATTGACCGATTTAGATTTTAATATTTTAAGTTGTGACTGTTCTAGTTTTTTACTTACACTTCTATTAAATAGCCAGATAGAAAAAACAAATACAGTCAGTATAAAAATAATAAAAGCAATGACATAATAGTAGTCATCATCTAAGCCCCATATAGGATAGTTTGAGGCCTCAAAATAATAATTTAAAGATAATTTTTTGGTGGAGAAGGTCTGTGATTCTGGACTAAAACTAAAAATGGTGTCTTTATAAAAAAAAATATCGTGACTATTCAACCTTCTTAAAAAAAACTGATTTAGTTCTGAATTTTTAGACTTGTATACTTTATTAGCTATGAAATTAAAATAATAAGCTACGTCTTCATTTGTATAAATGAAGCCGCTGTCTAACGTAAAGAGATTATTATTAATATTATCGACGATAAGCTTTCTGGTATTATTATTGAGAGATCCTAATTTGATCCACTTTTTAGAAGCTAGGTCTAAATAATAGCTATCATAATTTTTTTTACCAGTAATACTTTCAGGACCTGCAATGCCCGCATTGACTATAGATTGAAAAGGCACATACACTCTACCTTCTTTATTAGAATACCAATTGTATCCATTAGAAATAATTTCATTATCAGCGGGGGCTATATCCCATTCCTTGTCTAAAAAATTAAATGCCCTTAAATGTCCATTTAATTTCCAAAAACCATAGCCTCCATAGCTATAAATATGTTTATCCCAAACAAAATTGTTACTCGCTATATTGTAATTAATATTAATGGTGGCGTCAATTCTATGAAAGGAATAGCTAGAATCTAGCTTGTCCTCTAATTGGTAAATAACCCCTGTCTGAGATATTAAAATGTATAAAGCCTCATTCGTCCTAATCAGCTCCTGGCCATTGCTTTTAAAGATGGTTCCCTCAATGGGTATAATTTCATTCTTCTTTGATAAATACATTCTAGTTTCTAGTCCGGGAAGAGACATTATTTTATCTAAAAATGGACTGCTAGTAATTGTAAAATGCTCTGGAAGCTGAATGATAGCGGCATTAGCCCTTAGAATGAAGACTAAAGTGAAAAATAAGATAAAAAGTATAGATTTTACGTATTTCATTGATAATCAATATTAAATTAGGTAAATAACTTATTTATTTAAACTGTTTTATGGGCTAAATATAGGAAATAACCTATTACGAAACTTAATAGGTAACTCAATTGGATATTTTATTTCTGTAAATAAGGTTCTTTTGAGCAGCTTTTGGGGGAAAGCTATGGATTTTATAAGGGAGCCGTGAAAACGACTCCCTTTTTTATTGCCGATCTATTTAAAGGCTAGGCTTTGTTCCAGCCCTTCTTAAAAGAACTTATTCCTGCTACCCTGTATTTGGTAACAATTTGGTAATATAGGCCTGAATCCCCTTTGGGCTCAAAATGGGACTTTTGTGATGCATTATTCAAACCTATAAAAAGCTTAATTATGGACTTTAATTCAATCATGAAAATTTTCTTACCTAAGGATAGAGTTTTCTTTCAATTATTCGAAGAAGTTGCTGAACATGTTTATGAAATGGGCATCAAATTAAAAGAAATGGTAAACGAGCCAGATGCCGATGTAAGAGCTAATATTTTAGCGCAGATTGAAAACCTAGAACATAAGAACGACGATTTAACGCATTCAATTTTTACCGAATTAGGTAGAAATTTTATTACACCATTTGATAGAGAAGACATTCACTATTTAGCGTCATCATTAGATGATATTGCAGATTACATTTATGCTTCAGCAAAAAAGATTAATTTTTATAAAGTAAATCCTAACGATACAGGTATACATAAACTAGCAGAATTAATTTTACAAGGTACACTAGAAACTAAAAAAGTGGTCTTGGGACTTCGCAATATGAAGAACATTAAGGAAATGACTGAAGCCATGATTAAGGTAAACAGTATTGAAAATCAGGCAGATGATATTTTTGACATGAGTATTGAAAGACTATTTGAACAAGAGAACGATTTTAAAGAAGTAATTAAGAAAAGAGAAATATATCAAGTACTTGAAATTGCCACCGATAAAATTGAAGATGTTTCCAATGTAGTTGAATCTATCATTATCAAGTACGCTTAATTTATTCCTTAATTTATTCAAGATGACTTTATTAATTATCATTATAGCCCTTGCGCTAATATTTGACTATATCAATGGATTCCATGATGCAGCCAATTCTATTGCCACTGTGGTTTCTACCAAGGTGTTGACACCTTTTCAAGCAGTATTATGGGCAGCCTTATTTAATTCTGTTGCCTTCTGGATATTCAAGGACCATGCAGTAGCCAACTCTATTAGTAAAACAGTTTACAAAGACTTTATTACTTTACCTGTAATTTTCTCAGGATTACTTGCTGCCATATTCTGGAACCTACTTACTTGGTGGTATGGCATTCCCTCTTCTTCTTCACATACCCTTATAGGAGGCTTTGCAGGTGCAGCTATTGCGCATGCACTCATGATAAAAGGAATCGATTATTCTTGGGCTAAGATAGTTGACAGCGACACTATCATGAAAACAATTTTGTTTATATTCTTAGCGCCAATTATAGGTATCATTATATCTATTTTTATATCCGTGGTAACCATTATGCGCAATATATGGTGGAGGTTTGCCATTATAATTATTGCCACTGCTGGTACCGTTTTAATGTTTGATAAATTTGAGGACACCAAAATTAAAGAGAACGTTCAAAAGTTTTATAGCATAGATAAATACCAAAAAGAAATTGCCACTATTAAAGGCGACCTTAAAAAACAAGAAGGCGATGCTAGCTTATTAGCTGCCCTTCAATTAAATGAAGGAAAACTAGAAAAGGCTAACGCTTCTTACAATCATTTAGTTCCTTACTTATCTGATTTTGATAATTCTTCTGCAGATAAAATTGCCTCTATTGCAAAAGACAGTGGCTGGTTGAAAAATGTGGCTGTTAGCAAATTAAAAGATGAAGTTAGAAACGCAAACGATTTTTTAGTAATAGAAGCAAAATCGGCAGAAGATAAAGACGCAAAAGCAATTTACGTTATTGCAAAAGATAAAACTGAAGAATATAAAGAGCCTTTAAAATTATATTTAGAAGGGAATATTAGCCTGGACTCGGCCTTAACAATTGTAAATAGTATTTATCCTATTGCCGATAAAAATATAGAAAAGGTAAAAGCAAAAATTACCAAATTCAATATTGAAAAAACTTTTGGAAGCGAAATTGACAAAGCAGATAATTCAGTAATTGTATACGGTATCATTGGTGCTTCCATTTTATTTATGATTATTTATCTGTATGTAGAGAAAATAAAAACACCTACATCTCGTTCCGTAGCTTATATGTTTAAAAAGTTACAATTGTTTAGTTCTGCAGCCTTCAGTATTGGACATGGTGGTAATGATGCACAAAAAGTAATGGGTATAATTGGTGCTGCATTAATTGCCAATGGAAGTATGCAAGACTTTAGCCAATTACCAGATTGGGTTCCGGTATCTTGTTATTTAGCTATTGGCTTAGGTACCATGAGTGGTGGTTGGAAAATTATAAAAACAATGGGATCTAAAATTACCAAGGTTACACCACTTGAAGGTGTTGCTGCAGAAACGGCGGGCGCATTCACTTTATTTTTTACAGGTCAAATGGGTATACCTGTTTCAACTACACATACCATTACAGGATCTATCATAGGCGTTGGAGCTACTAAACGTTTAAGTGCTGTAAGATGGGGTGTAACGACTAACCTTTTATGGGCATGGGTTTTAACCATTCCAGTAAGTGGCGTACTAGCAGCTGTTACCTATTTTATTGTACATTATTTTACTAAATAAATAG
>CAIJZF010000329.1 GCA_903825095.1 uncultured Bacteroidota bacterium
TCTAAAGCAATCTCATTATTTCTATGTACTTCCAAAGAAGCCATGGGCGCTATTTCCCTAATCAACTGTACTAGGTTGTAGGTAAAGGAATCGTAATTATCAAAAACCAATATTTTCATTTTCACTTATTTCTATGTTCAAGAATGATAGTTCTATATTCAAAAATTAGCCATGTATTTTTTCTGCTAATACAATGGCCGTTTTTAAGGCGTTCAATTTATTATTTACTTCCTGCAATTCATTTTCTGGCACACTGGCAGCCACCACCCCTGCACCTGCTTGATAAGTAAGTGTATTTTGCTTACTTAAAAAAGTACGAATCATAATGGCTTGGTTGCAAGAACCATCAAAACCTAGAAAACCAATACAACCTCCATAATAAGACCTCTTAGTAGGCTCAATGGCATCAATTAATTGCATGGCTTTAAACTTAGGCGCACCACTTAAGGTGCCCGCAGGAAAAGTTTTTGAAACTAATTGCAAAGGATTAGCCTCTTTTGCCACTACCCCTTCTACTTCACTTACTAAATGAATCACATGACTATAATAATGTACTTGTCGGTATTGTTTTACTTTAACTTCAGTACAAACACGGCTTAAATCGTTTCTAGCTAAATCCACTAGCATTACATGCTCCGCATTTTCTTTAGGATCGTCTAATAATTGCTGGGTCATTGCTGCATCCTTGGCTTCATCCCCAGTTCTTTTAAAAGTACCTGCAATGGGATGCACAATGGCCTTCCCATTTTTAATAATAATTTGCGCTTCTGGAGAAGAACCCATTAATTTATAATCGCCGTAATCAAAGAAGAATAAATAAGGAGAAGGATTAATATTTCGAAGCGTTCTGTAAACGTTAAATTCATCGCCTTGGAAGCTTTGCTGGAACCTTCTACTTAATACAATTTGAAATACGTCGCCACGCATACAATGCTGAATGCCTTTTTTCACCGCTTCACGGTACTGTTCGTCGGTTAAATTAGAACTTTCTTCTCCTTTCATCGAGAAAGGATATTGAGGTAGGTCCTTACTTTTAATATAAGATACCAGTGCATTGTAATCGGAAGCAATACCTGCTATTTTATTTTCACAAATAAATATTTCATCTTTAAAATGATTAAAGGCAATTACGTATTGATATAATCGATAACGCATTAAAGGAATAATAGGATCTCCTTTTTTAAATTCAATAGTATCAAAAAAAGGAATAGCATCATAGGCTGTATAACCATATAAGCCTTGTGCAAAAGATGCTTCCTTCTCCCCTGCTCCTTTCATTTCATATTGTTGCATATAGGCCCAAATACGATCGGGTGCGGCATGTACATTTTTAATGGTTTCTTTCTCCGGCTCTTGGTTAGGATATTTATATTCAATTTCATTTATAGAAGAAATTTCAATACCTCCAATAGCATTCACCCCAATAAAAGAATAACTATTTTCAGCAGCATGAGAATCGGTGCTTTCTAATAAAATAGTATCCCTATATCTATCTCTCAAACGTAGATAAATACCTACCGGTGTGAAAGTGTCTGCCAACATTTTAGTGACAGTGGTCTCAATCATCAATTTTTGCATATTCCTTCGGTCATTCGTTAAAAAAACAAACCCCAACATTGCTGTTAGGGTTCATGTATAATTTGACAATATAGTTATGTCACTACAATACCCTAACGGATTTTGTATGCCACCACCATATGTTGTTTGTTTGTTTCATTCTATTGCAAATCTAAGACAATGTGTATTTTCTACCAAAAAAACCTATACGCCAGGCTACCACCTGTTAGGACCTATAAAACCCCCTTGGTACTGGGTAATTGGTTGCTATGGGGGTCGCGGTGTACAGCCATTTTAATAGCTTTGGCGAAGGCCTTGAAAATGGCCTCAATTTTATGGTGCTCATTCTCCCCTTGGCAGCTTACATTCAAATTACATTTAGCAGCGTCGCTGAAAGACTTAAAGAAATGAAAGAACATTTCAGTGGGCATTTCCCCTACTTTCTCTCGGCTAAATTTTGCGTCCCAAACAATCCAATTACGGCCTCCAAAATCTATTAATACTTTGGCTTCAGCTTCATCCATGGGTAGTGCAAAACCATAACGCTCCATGCCTCTTTTATCCGTTAAGCCTTTTGCGAAGGCTTCCCCTAAGGCCAAACCAACATCTTCAATGGTATGGTGTTCATCAATATGTAAATCACCATCGCAATGAATATTTAAATCAATGGAGCCATGTCTTGCTATTTGCTCTAACATATGATCAAAAAATCCAAGTCCTGTTTGAATGCTTGCCTTACCCGTGCCATCTAAGTTTAAGGATACTTTAATTTTAGTCTCTTTCGTATTTCTTTCATGCTCTACTTGTCGAAGACCTAATTTCAAAAAAGAATATATAGTATCCCAAGAATCGGTTTCTAGTGCAATGGTATCTCTTAAAGATTGTTCTTGTTCCGCACTAAGTTCGTGATTACCCGATTTTAAATAAATAGCCTTGCACCCTAAGTTTTTAGCAAGTGTAATGTCGGACCATCTATCTCCAATCACAAATGAATGTTGAATATCGAATGCTTCATTTCCCATTAAATGTTGTAGAAGTGCAGTTCCAGGCTTTCGTGAAGGCGCTTTGTCTTTTTCAAAACTAGCATCGATATGTATTTCATCAAATACAAAACCTTCCTTCGCTAAAGTGTCTAGCATTAAATTTTGATAAGGCTCAAATTGTTCTTTGGGATAAGAAGCAGTACCTAAGCCGTCTTGGTTGGTGACCATTACTTTATAATAACCTAGTTCTGCTGCAATTTTTTGTAAATTAGAAATAGCCCCTTTTACAAAACGCGTTTTGTCTACACTATCAATTTGATAATCCGATTTGGGTTCTTCCAAAACAACACCGTCTCTATCTATAAACAAAATGGGTCTCATATATTTTTACTTCTTTGCGGCCTTGTTTTTAAGCAAGGCTGCTTTTACTTGACTAATAGTTACTGCAGTTGCTTTATTCGACCAACTAGTTCTGATATAAGTAAGCACATCAGCAATGGCGTCTTCTTTTAAATCGGGATTTGCTGTCATGGCATTATTATAATACATACCATCTAAGGCTACTCTTTCATCGTATCCATTTCTAATAATCTTCACCAGTCTTGCTATATCTTTTCCATTCACATTGGTTGAACCATCTAAAGGAGGGTTCATATTTGGCACTCCACCTCCATCTGACTGATGACAAACTAAACACCTGGTTTCATAAATCTTTTTGCCATTCATTTTATTCTGCGCATTGCCAGCTACTGCAATAATAAAAAAGGAAATAAATACCCCAAGCTTAATCAGCCTTTTTATTGATACATTCACCATACTTAGTCTCAGTTTATTTGTTTAATTACAATTTTTTTAAGCCGCTCGTTTAAAAAACTATTTGCTGTAACTAATTTTAAAAATAGCACCCTTGGTATCATCACTAACATAAATAGAACCATCAGGGCCTTGTGCTAAACCACAAGGTCTTGCCTTAGCCTTACCTGTATTAGTTACTTTAGCCCCATTTTCTATGCCCGCGAATCCGTTTGCAAAAATTTCCCATTCACCTGTTGCCTTGCCATCTTTAAAAGGAACGAAGGCTACAAAAAATCCTTCTTGAGGAAGAGGTGCTCTATTCCATGATCCATGAAAACTAATAAAAGCACCATTTTTATATTTAGCAGGAAATTGATTACCGGTGTAAAATAATACAGCCATGGGTGCCATATGCGCTGGGAAAGCAACAGCTGGATCTTTGAATTCACTAGAACCTTCTTTCTTGCTATCTCCACCATATTCAGGAGAAACTATTTTTTTGTGTTGACTTGGATCATAATAAACATAAGGCCAGCCTGCATTATCCCCTTCATTGATTGCATAAAATGTTTCAGCAGGTAATTCTGCGTTTTGTGCATCGCTATATAAATTAGGATAAAAACTGTTCAATTGGTCGCGACCATGTTGAGCAACATATAATTGATTGGTTTCATTATTCCAATCTAAACCAATTACATTTCTAAGACCGGTTGCATATCGCTTACCGTCTTTATAAGTTTGATTTTCTTTCGTGCCATCAAATTTCCAAATACCTCCCGCAGAATCTAAAATAGGACATGGCATCATTCCTTGAGAACCTGGCATTCTATCTTTTTCTTGACAAGCATTTGAATAAGCTCCAATGTTTACATATATATTATTGCCTTTATCAAAAGTAATAGACTTAGAATTATGTTGTCTTCTATCCAGTAAACCACTCACAATAGTTTGCGGTGTTAATGGATTCACTACTTCGTCTTTGCTATTTAATTCATATTTAAAAATGGCTTCGTTAGAACTTGCGTATAAACTATTTCCTTTTACAAAAATACCCGTTCCACCATATTTAGCCCAACCATTTATTTTATCGGCTACTCCATCATTGTTGGCATCTTCTAATCTTACAATAGAATTGCCTTCTTTATTAGGATTATTTAATTTTGCAAAAACAACGCCAGACTTTGTGATGGCAATATGTCTTGCAGTTCCAATATTATTGGCATACAAACTTGCTTTAAAACCTTCGGGTAATTTTAAACCTGCATTTTCTTGCGCTATAACATTTAGGCAAAAAGCAAAAAGAGTAACACTTAATAAAAGAATCTGTTTTTTCATAATATATACTATTTATTTAAAATAAGTTGAGTCTGTAATTTAATAAAATAAACTTAAATGGGGGCATTGGGGTAAGTTAATTCTATCCACTCCGCCATTGCATCTACCAATTGTGTATTTTCTTGTTCATTCCCTACGGTAATTCTTAAACTATCTGCACAATTCTCCAAACTAGACCTATCTCTTACCACTATACCCTTAGTTAATAAGTACTCATATAAGCTGCGCGCATTGGGTATTTTTACCAATAAAAAGTTAGTATCTGAAGGATATACTTTTTCTACATAAGGCATGCTTTCTATAACTTCTGATAAAGCATTACGCATATCCACTAAATGCATAATCATATCATTCACTTGACCTACTTCTTCAAGTGCGGTCAATGCTAATTCTTGCGTTACAATATTAATATTATAGGGCGGTTTTACTTTATTCATATAAGCAATAATCTCTTTGCTTGCAAAAGCCATACCTAATCTTATACCTGCAAGCCCCCATGCTTTACTTAAAGTTTGAAGTACTACTAAATTGGGATAGTCAATTAAAGACTGCGCAAAAGATTTTTGTTTAGAAAAATTAATGTAGGCTTCATCAACTACCACTATTCCATTGAAATGATTTAATATCGTTTCAATATCAATTCTATCTAATGAATTTCCTGTAGGATTATTGGGTGAACAAATCCAAATAATTTTAGTGTTTTCATTTACCAACTGTTCAATATGCGCCACATTTAATTGATAATTCTCCAGCAAGGGCGCTAATTGAATTTCAATATTATTAATATTCGCACCCACTTCATACATAGGATAAGTGGGAGGACAAATAATAACATTGTCTACACCAGGAATGCAAAAAGTTCGAAATAAATTATCTATACATTCATCACTGCCATTACCTATAAATATTTGCGCGGCTTCTATTTGTTTAATAAAGGCCAATTTTTCTTTTAGCTTTTTTTGATATGGATCGGGATAACGATTATACCATTTTGTAGTAGGTGATCCCAAACTATTTTCATTAGCATCTAATAATACATTGGCCTCGCCAGTATATTCATCCTTGGCAGAAGAATAGGCTTTTAATATTTCAATATTAGGTCTTACTATTTTTTTGATATCAAATTGCATAGCCTTAGATTTTAGATTTTATCCAATCCATTCTTAATTCAACTGCCTTGCTATGCGCTTGCAAACCTTCTGCTGTAGCCATTTCTATTACAGTAGGTGCAATATTTTCTAGCCCTCTTTCCGTTAACTGCTGAAAAGTAATTTTCTTTACAAAACTATCCATACTGACTCCGCTATAGGCTTTCGCAAATCCGTTGGTGGGTAGAGTATGATTGGTGCCACTGGCATAATCACCTACCGATTCTGGAGAAAAATTACCAATAAAAATAGAACCTGCATTGATTATTTTTTCTGCTACTTGTGCTGCATTATTAATAGATAATATAAGATGCTCAGGTGCATATTCATTGATCATTGTAATGGCATCTTCCATATTGGATAGTACAACCGCCTTAGAATTTTCAAGGGCCTTTTTAGCTAGGTCTTTTCTAGGCAGCAAGGTTAATTGCATTTCTATTTCCTTTTGAACTTCTTCCACCAATTCAATAGTGCTTGCAATGAATAATACTTGACTATCGGCACCATGCTCCGCCTGTGATAATAAATCGGCAGCAACAAAAGAAGCGATACTAGTTTCATCGGCGTAAACGCATACTTCACTAGGACCAGCTGGCATATCAATGGCCACTCCTTCTTGTTGTATCATTTGTTTGGCGGCAGTTACATACTGATTCCCTGGACCAAATATTTTATGCACTTTAGGTACCGACTTTGTTCCATAAGCAAGCGCCCCTATGGCTTGCACTCCACCAATAGTATATACTGCAGTTACACCCACCAAAGAGGCAGCATAAATAATGGCTGGGTCAATGGCTCCTTTTTCATTGGGAGGTGTACATAAAATTATTTCTTTGCAGCCTGCTAACTTTGCAGGAATACCTAACATTAAAACAGTAGAAAATAAAGGAGCAGAACCACCAGGTATATAAATTCCTACTTTTTCAATGCCCACTGCTTTTCTCCAACACCAAACACCAGGCATTGTTTCAATTCTTTCTTCTTTTTGAATTTGTGCTTGATGAAATACTTCAATATTTACTTTAGCTAATTGAATGGCCGTTTTTAAACTTGGTGTTAAAACCTTTTCAGCAGCATCAAAAGCAGCAGCGCTCAATTTAAAATTACTTATTGCTATTTTATCAAAAGCAAGTGTATACTCAGTTACAGCAGCGTCTCCTCTTTGCTTCACGACTAGTAATATTTCTTTCACCTTGGCCTGCAAAGGACTCGCATCGTATTCAGGCCTTGCCAATAAATTTGGCCAATCCTTTAACTTAGGTTCTTTAAAAACTTGAATCATTACAATATCATTTTTTCAATAGGCACCACCAATATGCCTTCAGCACCTGCCAATTTTAATTGTTCTATTATTTCCCAAAAATCGCTTTCGTCAATGACACTATGCACGCTGCTCCATCCTGGTGTAGCCAGTGCCACTACCGTTGGACTTTTCATGCCTGGTAATAAAGAAATTATTTTTTCTAAATTACTATTGGGCGCATTTAATAAAACATATTTATTACGCTTTGCTTTTTTAACCGACTCCACTCTAAATAATAATTTTTGCAAAATGGCTTCCGCTTCAGGCGCTAAGGCTTTTCTTTTAATAAGCACTGCTTGAGAATCTAAAATAGTTTCTGCTTCTTTTAATCCATTCATAAATAATGTAGAACCACTACTTACTAAATCACAAATAATATCGGCAAGTCCTATGCCAGGTGCAATTTCTACACTACCACTAATTTCATGAATCTCTGCTTTAATGCCGTGCTTGTCTAAATACCCTTGCACTAAAACCGGATAGCTAGTGGCAATTTTCTTACCAGTTAAATAACTTGGGCCTGTAAAATTTTCATTTTTTCTTACTGCAAAACTAAGTCTGCATTTTCCAAAACCTAAACTATAAGCCACTTCTACCTTTTTAGCTTTTTCATATACCACATTCTCTCCCACAAATCCAATATCGGCAACACCGTCTTCTACATATTGAGGAATATCGTCGTCTCTTAAGAAAAATAACTCAAGCGGAAAATTGGTAGCTTCTGCTTTTAACTTATTCACGCCATTTCCAATATCAATGCCCGCTTCTTTTAATAAACGCATGGAATCGTCGTGTAATCGACCCGATTTCTGTATGGCTAATTTTAAACGCATATTATTTATATTATATATTTTACTTGACTGACTATAAACTAAAAGGGCTTACTTGTTAGTAAGCCCTTTGGTTAAATATAGTTACATACCTACACCCATAGCCTACCCATTGGATAGCAAATGCGAATGATGTGTATGGTTGTTTAATGTCATGGCGCAAATTTACGACCCTTTTAGAAATTCCCCAACAAAAAAGAAATATTTTGACTAATTTGCTAGCACAAATTTCAATAATTCACTACTAACCATTGTTTTTATGCGCATTCTACCCCTAACTATGCTATTAACGGTTCTTTCCTTGTCCTTTTGTGCTCAAAAAGAAGCGCCTAGTCCAACTCCTGTAGTAGTAACCCCTACTACTCCCACCACGCCTACCACACCCACTACTCCAACGGATACAGCGAAGAAATTGGTATGGTCTGATGAGTTTGATAAAGGAACCACACCAGATACTACCAAATGGAAATATAATATAGGAACTGGATCCAATGGATGGGGCAACAATGAATCACAATACTATACCAAGGATTCAACGAATGCGAGAATTGAAAATGGAAACTTAATTATTGAAGCAAGAAAAGAAAGTAGAGGAGGCAAAAATTATACATCTGCAAGATTACTTACCCAAGACAAAGCCTCTTGGACCTATGGACGATTTGAAATAAGAGCAAAACTTCCTAAAGGCATAGGTTCATGGCCTGCCATTTGGATGCTAGGTGCGAATATTGAAGGAACTGGCGCGGTGGGTTGGCCTGCTTGTGGCGAGATAGATATTATGGAACATACCGGAAAAGAACAAGGCGCCATTAGTTTTTCAGCGCATTCTAAGTTATTGAACTGGACCCTAGGTACACAAAAAACCTATAAAACCAATATTGATAATGTGGATGCCTTTCACGTGTATAGTATTGACTGGACCAAGGATATGATTAAATTTTATGTCGATGGCGTATTGTATTATAATGTACCCAATGATGGAAGAGGTGTAGATGCTTATCCATTTGTTGCGCCTGAATTTTTACTTTTAAATTTAGCCATTGGTGGAAATTTTGCAGGCAATACTATTGACGATAGCATCTTCCCTATTAGAATGGAAGTTGACTATGTAAGAGTGTATCAATAAAATTGATTATTAAAATTTAAAATGAATCAGCGCAAGCAATTATATATAAGAGTACAGTTTAAAAAATTAATTTTCATTTTTATTTTTTTAACAATTGCTTTTAGTTCAAGCGCTCAAACTACAGCAGCTGCTCCTAGTTTATTAACCCCTAACTTATTAGTAGGCACTTATACCAAAAAAGGAAGTAAAGGTATTTATGTGTTATCATTTGATACCGCAACAGGAAAGGCTACTGAAATTAGTCATACCAATGGCGCACAGAACCCTTCTTTTTTAACCCTATCAAAAGACCGTGGGCAGGTATATGCAGTAAGTGAAGGCAGCGATGGTAAAGTAAGCGCCTATTCATTTGCAGATAATAAATTGAACTTAGTTCAAGAAAAAACAAGCAAGGGCGCCGATCCTTGTTATATTACATTAAGCTCCGATCAAACAAATTTATTGGTGGCCAATTATAGTGGAGGAAGTATTACCAGCTATCACCGATTCGCCGATGGTCGTTTATCCAATCCTCAACAATTTATTCAACACAGTGGTAGTAGTGTTAACGCAGCAAGACAAGAAAAGGCACATGTGCATGGGGTATTCTTTTCACCCGATGGAAAATATGTATTGACTCCAGACTTAGGGATGGATGAAATTTCTATTTATCCTTATCAAACAAAAAATGGACCTCCACTTCAAATACAAAAAGCAACTAGTATTCAATCAAGTCCAGGTGCAGGACCCAGACATTTATGTTTTTCAAGCAATGGGAAATATTTATATGTGATTGAAGAGCTTACAGGAAGTATTAGCGTGTACCGTTTTATAAAAGGAACAGCTATTTTTTTACAAAAAGTAGTTACGCATCCAAGTAGTTTTAAAGGAACCGCTGGTAGTGCCGACATTCATTTATCTCCCGATGGACTTTTTTTATACGCAACTAATAGAGGTACAGAAAACAATATTGTTTCATTCAAAGTGCTTCCGAATGGAAAATTAGAAGAGAAAAGTATACAATATTATAGTACGGAAGGAAAAGCGCCACGCAATTTTACTATGAATAAAGAAGGTAATTGGTTATTGGTTGCCAATCAAGATTCTGATAATATTATTGCCTTTAGAAGAAATATTCAAACAGGGGCCTTAAGTTCTACAGGCGTCTCTATTAAATTATCAATGCCTGTTTGTTTATTGTTTTATTAAGAGTATCTATTTAGTGCTGTTCAAACCATACTGGTTTATCTGCCTCCCCATCTGCATTATAATTAACAAATAATTCTTCGCCTTGCTTAATATCTCTAGTAGTGATAATGGACATTGTCTCGAATTCAAAATCCATATCGTATCTACAATTCGCTTGAATGGCATGATTATATATAGATACATATCCTAAGGCCACTGCAGCACTTTTATCATCTTCCCCCCATTCGAAAATATAATCATATAATAATGTTTCTTCCAATTTCATTCTTTGTGTGGGATCAAAAACAATGACAGGTGCTATTTCAATGGTAGTGCCTTTCACAATGGCTTGGGTGGTAAATACACCACGACCCCTACTGGGTGATGGGGCGATGGTTAGAAATGGAAGAATCATACTATAAATATAAGGCATACTTTAGTATTTTTCTTAACTTGCACCCATGTCAGTTGAATTAGAAACGCCAGAAATTAATTTATCCGAAGTTTTCTTGGACACTTTGTCCAAGGGCGACATGCATCTATTAAGAGAATTTCTAGATGAACAAAATATTAGCGATGTGGTGGAACTTGTCAATGAGTTCCCCGAAAAAGAGGCTACTATTATTGACAACATGACTGTGCACAGAGCTGTAAGTGTATTTAAGATTTTAGATATCAATCAGCAAAAAGACATCATTAAAGAATTACCTGCACGCAAAACGGCAAAAATTTTAAATGAACTTCCTCCCGATGACCGTACCGACTTTTTAGAAGAATTACCCAAGGCGGCCATTCGTGACTTAATAAAATTATTAGACCCAGAAGAAAGAAAAATTACTTTATCACTTTTAGGTTATCCAGAGGACAGTGTTGGGCGTTTGATGACACCAGATTATGTTTATGTTTACCCACATTATACAGTATCGCAAGTTTTAGATAACATTCGTAAATACGGAAAGAATTCTGAAACCATTGACGTTATATATATTATTGATGAGAAAGGAGGATTAATTGACGATATAAGAATTAGAGATTTATTACTAGCCAAGCCTGATGATATTATTTCCGATATTATAGATGGTCGCTTTGTTGCCTTAAATGTATATGACGATCAGGAACATGCCAATCAGGTATTTAAAATGAATAACCGTACGGCTATTCCTGTAGTAGATGATAACGATGTTTTATTAGGTATAGTAACCATTGATGATATCTTATGGGTGACCAATGAAGAGTTTAGCGAGGATATGCAGAAAATGGGAGGTATGGAAGCCTTGAATGAACCATATTTAGATATTTCTATATTTAAATTGTTTAAAAAGAGAATTACTTGGCTAGTGGTTTTATTTATTGGAGAATTATTCACAGCCACTGCGATGGGTTATTTTGAAGATGAATTAGCAAAGGTTTTAGTGTTAGCAAGTTTTATTCCTTTAATACTTTCAACAGGTGGTAATTCTGGATCACAGTCTTCTACACTTATTATACAAGCTATGTCGGTGGGTGAAATAACCATTGCCGATTGGTGGAAAATTTTAAGAAGAGAAGTTTTAAGTGGCGTTTTATTAGGTGTCTTATTAGGTATACTCGGATTTTTTAGAGTAACCATGTGGCATATGATTATGCCTGGTTTTTATGGTGTGCACTGGTTACTTATAGCCATCACTATTGGATTTACTATTTTAGGTGTAGTTATATGGGGAACAATTACAGGATCTATGTTACCTATTGTGTTAAAAAAATTAGGCGCTGACCCTGCAGTCTCTTCTGCACCTTTTGTAGCCACTTTAGTAGACGTAACTGCCATACTTATTTATTTTAGTTTGGCTTACTTATTCTTACAAGGCACTTTACTTTAATTATTTTTTAATTACGCTTTTAATTTGGCTGCTAATGCTTGCTTCAATGAAGCATTCCAATCTTCCTTTAATATACTAAGTACAATCGAGTCTCTTCTTTTTCCATTCGGCATAGGCAAGTGATTTCTCAATACACCTTCCACGGTGCAACCAATTTTTTGCATAGCCGCAATACTTCTTTTATTATTATTATCTGCTCTAAACTCAACTCTTTCAAAACCTATTTGATCAAAAGCCAATTGAAGCAATAAAAATTTACAATTTTCATTGAGTTTCGTTCCCCAAGATTTTTTACTATACCAGGTATAGCCAATTTGTGTAGTCTGAAAATTTAATTGAATATCATAAAACCTTGTACAGCCTACATAGGTATTTAATAATTTATCAAATACAATAAAAGCATAGGTGGTTTTGTTTTCTCTTGCTTCAATAGCTGCTTGAATATATTTTTCTAAGTCTATTGTATTAGTAATAGCTGCTAATGAATACTGCCATAAATCGGGCTCCTCGTTTACATAATGTCCTAGTAATGAGGCATCAGAAACCTGAATCGGTCTTAATAACACACGTTCATTTTCTAAAATAATTTCCTCTCTAAAGTCAAAAGGTTTCAAAGCTAACATCCATTCAATATTTAAAGTCTAATTTCGCATAAATTTCGAATAAATAGCTAAATAAATAA
>CAIJZF010000330.1 GCA_903825095.1 uncultured Bacteroidota bacterium
CACTATAGAACCACTTAAAATTGTTGCTGCTCAAAAGTTAAAAGAACTTACAGAAACACCAACAATTAAATAAAACAGTATGAAGTATTTTTTAAAATATAGTTTCTTATTCATTTGTATTTTCTGTTTCTTAACGGCGGGAAATACCCAACAAAATAAAAAGCAAAAAGCGAAGATTGCTGCTAGTAAAAAACTAGGCACTAGCAAAAAGAAGAAAGCAGTTAAATCTAGTAAAGGTAAAAAGAAGGCTAAAAAATCAAATTCGAAGAAAAATAATAGGGCAGTGCGTAATAAAAATGCAGCTACATTTAACATAGAAACAGCTGACCTTTCAAAACTGCTTCAATCAAATAATATATCGGCACCAAAACTTGATACAGTTCCAGAAAAGGAAGTGAGTATTATTTCAGCCTTCAAACCACAGCTTAAAAACATAGCCAAACTAAATTTCACAAAGGCTAGCAACAAAACCGACACCTCTACTACGGTACTAAATTATCAAGTTCCCACACAAAATTTAAGCTTTCAGTACAGACCTATTTCTTTAATCCCAAGATCTTATAAAGAAAAAGAGACTTCTTTCCCGGTTAATACCACAAATTTAAAAGTTGGATTTGGTAATTATAACAATCAGTTCTTTGAGGCTAGTTACAATGCAATGGATGAAAACAATCATTCCCACGCTTTTGATGCTAGTTTTGAAACTTCTAATGGAATGCAGTATCTGCAACAGTTTAACCATAAGAATTTTGCATACATAGGGAATATTAAAATATCCGATAATCACTCTTTACAAACAGAAGCTTTTTTCCAAAATACACAACGCTACAGGTTTGGTTTAGTACCTGATAATAGTAGTTTATCTTTATCGGCCTATTCACAAGCTTTTTCCAATTTTGGAACCTCTATAAAATGGGTGAACGAAAATTCAAAAAACAAACTTTTAAATATATTATTTAATCCAATTCTTAAATTCGAGAATTTTAAAGGATTGGCTACTACGAATAATTTATGGGTAGAATTATACAACCCAATGAGTTTTAAATTAAAAGGCACAGGTAAAATAAATCTAGATTTTAATTATAATTATAATAAGTATACACATACCAGTTATGCAAATCAGACAAATTCTATTTTTACTGTTCAGCCCTCTATAGAATTGAATAAATGGAATTCTAGTATTAAAGTTGGCTTCAAACCTAGTTTCACTACCAATGAATTTGCCTTATACCCACTTGTGCAGTTTAGTAAGAAATTAAATGATACCAATTATTTATTAGTGGCTAATTGGCAAACCATTTTAACCAATAATAGTTATGCTAGTCTTTCTATGATCAATCCATGGATAGCGGCTCCTAATCTATTAAAAATTAGTACCCAAGAAAAAAAGGCATTAGACCTTTATATCAATGCTTCTAAAAGGTTACATTATAGTTTTGGTTTGTCCTTAAATGATTATCGCAATATTCCTTTTTTCAATAGAATTAACAATGTAGCGCCTTCATCCTTTTTCGGTTTGCAATTCCAACCCATATTTGAATACAGAGCCATTACCTTGGAATTTGTTAGTTCCATGCGTTATCAAATAAGTGATCAATTCCTTTTAAAAGGAAATGTAAAGTATATGCAGTTTAATTCTATCAAAGAAAATACCAATGCTTGGGGTATTTTGCCATTGAATTTGAATGGAGATTTAAGTTGGTATCCTAGTAAAAAATGGTCAATTGACGGTAGTGTACAATACTGGTCTGGTGCTTCTTTCCAAAACGAAGCTGAGAATGCCTATGATTTAAAAAATACCCTTGTCTTAAATGCTTCCTTTAATTACCAATTGACCACTCATTTAAAGGCCTGGGCAAAAGCAGAGAACTTATTAGATAAAAAGTATCAGCGTTGGGCAGAATATCCCTCTTTAGGTGTTCAATTAATTGCTGGTATCGTATATTCGTTTCATAAATAACTATGGAAAAAGTACTAGAACAATATTTTGTACAAAACAATGAATTAGTGCTTACTAATATAGGCACCCTTCATTTAAGTAAAAAGCCAGCTGCTTGGATTGGAGATACTTTACATGCACCTGAACTAACCATTAGCTTTTCAACAAATAATAAAAAACCTAGTAATCATTTTTATACTTATTTAGCGGAAGCATTATCTATCTCTAATGAACAAGCTAATATTCAATTTGAGCAATTTCTAGAAAATAGTTTTGACGCCCATAACAATACATTATCTATTGGAAATTTAGGAAGTATTGAAAAATGGGGAAATGACTTTACATGGAATACAAGTTTCACCTCTAATCATTATTTTAAAGATATAACCATAAGTCCCATTACTACAAGTGAAGAGATGGTAGAAAAGAAGTCCATACAATGGTATTGGATAGCACTGATTTTATCTATTATTTCTATTGTAGCTATTGTATTTAAATCTTTTTAGTTATGCTTGAAAATAATAAACAATTTTCACCTTGTCCCATATGTAATAAAGAAGACATTTCTAATTTACTGCATACTAAGGATTACTCTCTTACAGGAGAAGATTTTCAAATTATTCAATGTGCTAATTGTACACTAGAGTATACCGATCCTGCACCCAGTAAACAAGACATTGCCCCTTACTATAATTTCCCTTCTTATATTTCTCATACCGATACTAAAGAAGGCTTCGTGAATCAACTGTATCATAAAGTAAGAAATCATACACTTACGCAAAAGACGAATTGGGTACAGTCGCTATTTACAGGCCATAAGGGCCATATCTTAGAAGTGGGTGCTGGTACAGGCGCTTTTGCGCATTCAATGTCTAAAAAAGGCTGGAAAATAACGGCATTAGAGCCAGATGCTTCTAGTAGAAAGAAAGCCCTTGAAAATTATAATATTCAGTTAGACCACATAGAAAAACTTTATGAATTAGAAAGCGCCAGTTTTGAAGTAATCACTTTATGGCATGTTCTTGAGCATGTGCATGATTTGAATGAGTATATGAAAACATTTCAAAGGTTATTAAAACCAAATGGACGTCTTATTATTGCGGTGCCTAATTATACAAGTTATGATGCAGGCTATTATAAAAAATATTGGGCTGCCTATGATGTACCCAGACATTTATATCATTTCTCTCCTTTATCTATGCATTATTTAGTCAAAAAACACAAAATGAGTATTGTACAAAAGCTACCTATGTGGTTTGACAGCTTTTATGTAAGTCTACTGAGTGAGAAATATAAAAAATCAGGAATGCTAGGAATGCTGCGTGCTTTTTTTATTGGCTGTATATCTAATCTAACGGCTATGCGTAATATTGACAGAGGAAGCTCCATGATTTATGAAATAAAAAAAATAGAGCAAGATTTATAGAGACCCCGTTGAATTATAATTAGGAAATTAGTAGAGTAGTTTGAATATTTCTATCTCAAACGAACTTCCACTAAAACAGGCCAACATTTACCTGTAATAAAAAAGGTATTCTTTTTAGGCTGAAAAGCAATTCCATTCATTACATATCCAGCATCAATACTTAAGGGATCGTATTTTACACCTGCTTGAGAAAGTATATTACTAAAATCAATACTACTTTTAACTTGTCCGCTTACTGGATCAATCACTACCACTTCATTTCTGCCATAGATATTAGCATATAATTGCCCATTGGCGTATTCTAATTCATTCAAATTACTCAAATAGCCATATTGATTAAATACACCCAATGTTTTCTGAATGGTGAAATGTATAGGATCTACAAAATAGATATTACTTTCTCCTGTGGAAACAATTAGAGATGTATCGTTATGTGTTAAACCCCAGCCTTCATAAGGCCAGTAGAGTTCATTTATTTTCTTTAATGTTTTAGCATCGTAGACAAAAACTTTGTGACTTTTCCAGGTGAGTTGATAAATTTTATCTTGAAACAGGGTAGTGCCTTCTCCGAAAAATTCCTTGTCTAACTTTACTTTACTACCTACTTGCTTCATATTGGTATCAAGTATTTGCAAAATACTTTTCCCTTCTAAACCTGTGCCTTCTATTAATGTTTGGCCGTTCCATTCTAAACCTTGAGTATAGGAACTAGTATCATGTGGGTAAACCTTTATAAGTTCATAAGACAAGGCAGTAGGAGCTGCGATAGCATTCTCATTATTTGTATCAGTACTATTTTGACTACTATTACAAGCCACTAAGAAATAGCATAATGTAAGTGAATATAGGAGTGCCTTTTTAGTCATTATAATAGGTTCAATGAAAGTTATTTAATACTTTAATTTAAAATAAATTTTAAACGTTAAATCTAAAATGCATTACATCACCATCTTTTACAATATATTCTTTACCCTCAATTCTTAATTTACCATTTTCTCTACAAGCAGCTTCACTTTTGAATTTAATAAAATCATCAAATGCAATGACTTCTGCTTTAATAAATCCTTTTTCAAAATCGGTATGAATAACGCTGGCTGCTTGTGGCGCTTTCCAGCCTCTACCAATTGTCCAAGCTCGCACTTCTTGCACCCCTGCTGTAAAATAGGTTTCTAAATTAAGTAATTTATAAGCCGATTGTATTAATCTATTTAAAGCTGGCTCAGTCATTTTATATTCATCCATGAAAACGGCTCTATCTGCTGGGTCTTCCAATTCTGCAATCTGTGATTCAATATTATTACACATTACAATTACTTCAGCACCTTCTGCTTTAGCCATCTCCGCCAACATAGCTGAAAATTTATTGCCGGTATGCATAGAAGCTTCATCTACATTCGCCACATACATCACAGGTTTTTCAGTTAATAAGAAACTATCTGCAATAGCAAGTCTGTCTTCCTTAGATAAGTCTAAAGAGCGAATACTTTTTCCCTGCTCTAAATGAATTTTACATTTTTGTAATACCTCTAATTCAACTTTGGCTTTAGGATCGGTTTTAGCCATTTTCTCGCAGCGTTGAATTTTTTTATCAACGCTATCTAAATCTTTTAACTGTAATTCTGTTTCAATAATTTCTTTATCGGCAATGGGGTTAATGACCCCTTCTTCTCTTAATACATTTTCATCTTCAAAACATCTTATGACATGTATTACTGCACTTACTTCTCTAATATTGGCTAAAAACTTATTGCCTAATCCTTCCCCCTTACTTGCTCCTTTTACTAAACCAGCAATGTCCACAATTTCTAATTGAGTAGGGACTATTCTATTGGGAATAATTAAATCTGCTAATTGTTGCATTCTATTGTCTGGTACATCCACTAATCCTACATTGGGTTCGATAGTACAAAAACGATAATTACTTGCCTGTGCTTTGGCACTATTACTAACTGCATTAAATAAAGTCGATTTTCCTACATTGGGTAATCCCACAATCCCTGCCTGTAAAGCCATAATATCTATTGTTTTAAGAGCGCAAAAATACAATTCTAAACTCAAAAATGACTATATTAGAACCATAAACAATAGATTATGGCCTTGAATATTATTTGGATGGCTTTTTTTGTGATTGCCTTTATAATTGCCCTCTGTAAACTTGTTTTTTTGGGAGATACAGCCATTTTCAAGTTATTAGCTGATGGTATCTTTGATTCTGCAAAGTCCTCTGTAATTGATGTCGCCTTTCCATTAGCTGGCACCATGGTCTTTTTCTTAGGTTTAATGAATATTGCTGAAAAAGCAGGGGCTATCCAAAAGCTAGCCAAGTGGATGAACCCTTTTCTGAGTCGTTTATTTCCTGAAGTACCCGCCAATCATCCAGCCATGGGCCAAATGGTAATGAACTTTTCTGCCAATATGCTAGGATTAGATAATGCTGCCACTCCGTTTGGCTTAAAAGCCATGGAAAGCTTACAAAGTTTAAACCCTGAAAAAGAGAAGGCAACCAATGCACAAATTATGTTTTTGGTATTACATACTAGTGGGCTTACCATTATTCCATTAACAATTATATCTTATAGATTAGCAGCAGGTTCTCAGGATGCGGCTAGTATTTTTATTCCTTGCGTTTTAGCCACCATTGGCACCACACTCGCATCCATTTTAATGGTAGGGTTTTATCAAAAATTAAAATGGGATAAGGTTTTAATTAGTTGGTTAATAGGATTAGTATTAATAATGGCGGGGGTTTTAGTTGGTGTGAGTTCTCTGAGTCCTGTAAATAAAGAAATATTTTCTAAAGTAATAGGTAGCGGATTATTACTCGTAATTATTGTGGCCATAATAGTAGGAGGGGCTTATAAAAAAGTTTCCGTCTTCGATGCATTTATTGAAGGTGCTAAAAATGGTTTTGAAGTAATTGTAAAAATTATACCTTATTTAGTAGCCATGCTAGTAGCTATTCGTGTATTTAGAGATAGTGGTGCCATGAATTATGTTTTAAATGCAATTACTTATTTAATTCAACTCACAGGAATGAATACTGAATTTATTGGAGCCTTACCGGTGGCCATTATGAAACCATTAAGTGGGAGTGGGGCTAGGGGAATGATGTTAGATATATTTCAAA
>CAIJZF010000331.1 GCA_903825095.1 uncultured Bacteroidota bacterium
GAGTTCTTAATTTCACCCCCCGCCAAACAATAAGGGCCAACAGTAGTGGTTCCATATATGCTTGTATTCATCTTCACCACCCCCTTTTTGCCTAAAACAAAGGATCCTCTAATAGAAGTGCCTTCCATTATAATTGACTCATTTCCAATATATATAAAGCCTTCACTTGCATTTAAATTAGAAAATAAAACTGTAGCTCCTTTCTCTATGAAAATTTGATCTTTATTAATGACATTATTAGAGGGGTCAATAGGCTCAGACTTTCTTTGACTAGCTACCCACTTGAAGTCTCTTTCAATGAGTTTGGCATGGATAGAAAGTAGCTGTAACTGATTTAATACAAAGGAAACCTCCTCTATTACAATAGGCGGTTTCTCCGCCATGAGAATTTTGGAGATTTGTCTTTCCTTGGTTTTAGTGGCTATCCATTTACCTCCAGCAGTCATTAACTTTTCCCCTTCATTTAAAGCCTTAATTGCCTCCATTAATTTTTCCGAGGGAATGCAGGCCACATTAATGAAATATAAAACCTCCTCATTTTTTAAAAATGCACTGTCCTCGTACAGAGCTTGTAAATAAGGAGCTGTATAGACTCCACAAGTATCATCTGTGTATTGCTCCCACCTTTCTTTAAAACTAAATATTCCTACCCTGCAACTAGCCAATGAGTTCGTTAGTGTAAAAGGGTAAAAATGTTCCCTATCTGCGATATCTACTAAGATATATTGCATTGAATAGTATTAAAGATTGATTGTTTAGAAAGCATACAAATTTAATCAAAGTTTACTCAAATATGAGAACTTCCTAACAGATGTTCATTTTATGCTTATTTTTGAAGCCTAATACAATTATTATGCAATTCGGCACATTTAATTATCCCGTTCCAGTCAATGAACCTGTATTAAGTTATGCTCCAGGTTCTAAAGAAAAGTTGGCTTTAAAAGAAGCTATCGCAACGCTCAAGAAAAAACCTTTGGATATTCCCATGATTATTGGTGGTAAAGAAATTAGAACCGATATAAAACAAGCTATTCATCCTCCGCATGAAATAAAACATACACTGGGTTATTTTCATATGGGTAATAAAAAACAGGTGGACCAAGCTATAAGTGCAGGATTAAAAGTGAGAAATGCATGGTCGAATATGAATTGGGAAGCAAGAGCACATATATTTTTAAAGGCTGCCGATTTATTAGCCACTAAATATCGTTTTGAAATGAATGCGGCTACCATGTTAGGTCAAAGTAAAAATGCTTACCAAGCGGAGATAGATGCTTCATGTGAGTTAATAGATTTTTTAAGATTCAATGTTCATTTTTTATCAGAGATATATCAACAACAACCTATCTCTTCACCAGGTATTCATAATAGAATGGAATACCGCGGACTAGAAGGTTTTGTACTTGCAATTACACCTTTTAATTTCACGGCGATTGGTGGTAACCTACCAGCCTCTGCTGCAATGTGCGGTAATGTGGTTGTTTGGAAACCAGCCAATACACAAATATATTCTGCGCAATTATTTATGCGTATTATGAAAGAAGCAGGACTCCCAGATGGTGTTATTAATATTGTATATGTAGATGGCCCTACCATTGGTGCTACTTGTTTTGCGCATCCCGACTTTGCAGGCGTACATTTTACAGGTTCCACGGGTGTATTTAATTATATGTGGAAACAAATTGGAGAGAATATTGCTAAGTATAAAACTTATCCAAGAATTGTGGGTGAGACAGGAGGCAAAGATTTTGTAATGGTACATGAAACAGCCGATGTAGATACTGTGGTTACAGCGCTTGCGCGTGGTGCATTTGAATACCAAGGACAAAAATGTTCTGCTGCATCTCGTGCTTATTTACCTTCTAACCTTGC
>CAIJZF010000332.1 GCA_903825095.1 uncultured Bacteroidota bacterium
CATCATACCCACTTCTTCTACATATTTATGTTCAATGGCATCGGTCCATAAAACTTGATCGTATCCATTTTTTTGTGCTAAATCAACAGGATATAAACTACCGCCATAATTTCCCCCATTCTTTGCAAAGCCAACACCACCAGGTGTTGCACGTGTATACTTTTCTTCTATAACAATTTTCATAGGTGCAGAAAAGTAAGCACCAGAAGGGCCTAAAATAATCATGAACTTATAAGTAGTTGATGGACGCACGCCTAAGAAAGGATCGGTGGCAATCATAAAAGGTCTGATATATAAAGAGTGTTCTGGTAAACTTGGTATCCATCCTTTTTCTACACTTATAAGTTGTTGCATGCCTTCCATGAATAACCATTCAGGCACTTGCGGCATTTGCATTCTTGCAGCCGATACATTAAAACGAATAAAATTTTGATCGGGTCTGAAAATAACGACTTCGTCTTTGGTATTCTTATACGCTTTAATACCTTCAAATATAGTTTGACCATAATGCAGCATGGCAGAGGCAGGATCTACTTCAAAAGGGGCATAAGGTTTAATGACTACATTTTTCCATTCACCGTTTTCATAATCGGCCATTAACATATGGTCGGTAAAATGTTTTCCAAACTGCAATGTCTCAAATTTAAACTGAGGCAAACGAGGATGGGTTGTTTGGGTAACAGGAATGATTGGATGCGCCATGGTAGATAATTATGTAGGGTGAATTCGAATTACAAAGAAACGAAAAAAGAGGAAAACTTACAACTGTTATTTTTCAATCTGCGCCTTTTCAATTAATTTTCCAACTTCATGAAAGTAGAAAAAACAATTTTACCTCCTGCTGTCTTAGTTTCTTTATACAAAGATAGTTTGGTCCTGCCTGAAAAGGAAATAAAGCCAGCTCTAATTCCTGAAAATAAATTACCAGGTAAAGAACAAGCCACTGTCACCGATGAAACAGAGATGGCTAGCCCTATTAAATACTTAGGAGATCATCATAAAAAAATATTGGTAGTAGTAAATGACCCCGCCTCGGTGTATTTAAACGAATCCGATTTTATTTTACTGACTTCCATTTTAAATGCTTGCCGACTTACCATTGCAGATATTGCACTTATTAATTTAGGTAATCAAAAAGCAAGTTTACATGAAATGCTTACTAAACTTCCTTCTTTATTAGTGATTGCATTTGATATAGATAACAAGGCCTTAAAAATTAAATTACCTACTACCTTATATAAAACAACGCCCTTAGGTGAAGCCAATTTATTATTTAGCGCAGCATTATCTACAATGCAAGGAACTAGCGCAGATGCTAAAAAAGAAAAAGGAAAACTATGGACTGTGCTTAAACAAATATTTCAATTATAATAAGTTCGCATGCACACTATCATTTTTGCTACTAATAACGAACATAAAATAAAAGAAATTCAATCCTTAGTAGGAAGTGACTTCACTATTATTACTTTAAAAGAAGCAGGCATAGACATTGATATTCCTGAGCCTCACGAAACCCTGCAAGAGAATGCTTACGAAAAAGCGATTACTATAGAAAACATCACCAAGCAAAATTGTTTTAGCGAGGATACAGGACTTGAAATTGAAGCACTGAATGGGGAGCCAGGTGTGAAAAGTGCAAGGTATGCAGGTGGCGATAGAAATTTTCAAGCCAATATTGATAAAGTATTAGAAAAATTAAATGGTTCTACCAATCGCAAAGCACAATTTAGAACAGTGATATGTTTACTATGGAATAAAGAAGTTTTTTATTTCGAAGGAATTTGTAAAGGAACAATTGCTGAAACGATGCATGGAGCGGAGGGCTTTGGCTATGATCCCATTTTTATTCCTGAAGGCGCTACTAAAAGTTTTGCTGAAATGACCATGGAGGAAAAAAATATGTATAGTCATAGACAAAAAGCCGTCACCCAATTATTTACATTTTTGCATTCCATATAGCCCAAGACTCTTCTGCTTGTATATGCAGCATGGCTAATCCATTTTGAACAGTGGCGCCTTTTTCTAAACCTTTTTGCATAAATAAAGTC
>CAIJZF010000333.1 GCA_903825095.1 uncultured Bacteroidota bacterium
GTTTTGATTCGTTAAAGAATCTGCCTTAGCAGACACTTCTATAAATTCAGCTTGAATTTTTGCTTTAGCACTATCAATGACAGCAATTTTATTGTCATAGGTAGTAATAATGTCCACTTTTGAACTATTGAAATATATCCAAGAGCCAATAATGACTAATACTAAAACCCCAATGGTTATTTTACTGCTCATGCTAGAAGATTCGTTACTCATAAAAAATATTTAGTTTAAGGCTACAAAGATACAAAAAATGGGACAGATTACTAATAATTATAACCTAAGTTAAAAGAGGTTGATTTTTAAGCATTTATTTTCAAAAATTTTGCATTCAAGTAGGACTTATCTTTATATTTGAACATGCCTACTTCTAAAATTATTGCTAACTGGAAAAAGAATGTTTTTGATGCCGTTTATTGGCTCGAAGGTGAAGAGGCGTATTATATAGACAAGGTGGTAGACTATGCTGAAAAGCAATTACTTCCTGAAGCCGAGCAGGCTTTTAACCTGACCATTTTTTATGGAAAAGATGCAGAATGGGCTGAGATTATGAACGCTTGTAAGCGTTATCCTGTTTTTGCAGAACGCCAAGTAGTAATTATTAAGGAAGCGCAATTAATGGGGCAAATAGAGAAGTTGGAATCCTATGTAGAAAATCCAATGGCTTCTACAATTTTAATTGTAGCCTATAAGGATAAAAATATTGATGGCCGTAAAACATTTGGCAAGCTCTTAAAATCCAAAACCACTTTTATTGCTACTAAAAAAATGTATGATAGTAAGCTACCTGAATGGGTGAATGAATGGGTAGCAGAAAGAGGGTATCAGATTGCGCCAAAGGCAGTACAAATTTTAGTAGACCATATTGGCAATGATTTAAGTAGAATTCAAAATGAATTAGAAAAGCTCATAGTGAATTTGGGAGATCGCAAGAAAATGACCGAAGATGATATTGAAAAATATATTGGCATTAGTAAAGAGTACAATGCCTTTGAATTTCAAGAAGCGGTTGGTCAAAAAAACTTCGCCAAAGCCATTCGAATGATTCAATATTTCGAATCCAATAATAAAGCAGCCCCCATACAATTAATATTACCTACTTTGTATGCTTTTTTTAGTAAGATTTATGCTATCTACGGATTAAATACGAGTGATGAAAAAAGAATCATGAGCGAAGTAGGTATTTCCTTTTTTGCAGTGAAAATTTATTTAGCAGCACTCAGGCAGTATTCGTATTCAAAAGTGGAGCATGTACTTATGCTCATTCACGAATATAATTTAAGAGTAGTAGGCATTAATGACGCAGATAATACCGATGCCGATTTGTTAAAAGAGTTGGTCGTTAAAATTATGGATGTCCCTGAAAAGCAACCTGCTTAGGTATTTCAGGCATTACTATTATAAATTTATTTATAATTCTTTAAAATAGCGGCTGCGGTAATTTTGTCTTTGGCAAGTTGTGCTTTTAAAGCTTCAAGTCCATCAAACTTTACTTCTCCTCTAATATACTCATACACCATCACTGTTAAATTTTGCTCATAAATATCTTGATCAAAATCTAAAATATGTACTTCAATGACTTTCTTCTGTCCATCTACAGTGGGTCGAATGCCAATATTCATCATTCCATTATAAATAGTATTGCCTAGGCATTTTCCTTTTACTTTCACGGCATAAACTCCATTGGAAGGAATAATCTTTTCTTCATTATTTATATGCAAATTCGCAGTAGGGAACCCGATGGTTCTTCCAATTTGATTGCCTCTTACTACAAATCCATCAAATAAATAGGGATAGCCTAAAAGGGCATTGGCTTTTTCAATTTGTTGTTCTAGGATATAGTTTCTAATATGGGTAGAACTTACTATTTCATCTCCCATAATTTTTTCATGAATTTGTTCAACCTTAAAACCTAAATCAGTACCAAATTTTTGTAGCAGTTCAAAATTTCCATTGCGGCCATTTCCAAACCTATGATCATAACCTACTAAAATAGTATGCGGGTGGAAATGGTCAAATAAAAAGGTTTTAACATATGCATCGGCAGTTAAATTAGAAAAAGCATAATCAAAATTAACCACCACTAAATGGTCAATACCTGATTGCTCTAATAAACTAATTCTTTCCTCTAGGCTGGTCAATTGTTTAATTTCTCCAGGGATAGAGGAGATGACTTTTCTAGGATGTGGATGAAAGGTAACAATGACTGTTTCTCCTCCAATTTCAAGGGCTATTTGCTTCATTCTGCTAATAATCTCTTGATGGCCTATATGCACTCCATCAAAGGCTCCCGTTGTAATAACGGCATTTTTGAAAGCAGGTAATTCTTGTAAATTGTGGTGAACAGTCATCTTCGTTGTCTAAATATGGCACAAATGTAAAACAATTGTACCTTTGTGCCACAAACCAATTTAGATTCATGTCATTGTATGCCCAACGCGGTGTCTCCGCTCAAAAAGAAGAAGTCCATGCGGCTATTAAGGATCTTGACCAAGGCTTATATCCCAATGCTTTTTGTAAGTTATATGCCGACTATTTAGGAGGGCAGTCTGACTATATTAATATTATGCATGCCGATGGAGCTGGCACTAAAAGTATACTAGCCTATCTCTATTGGAAAGAAACTGGAGACGCCACTGTTTGGAGAGGCATTGCACAAGATGCTATAGCAATGAATTTAGACGATTTATTATGTGTAGGTATTTATGATCAAATATTATTCTCATCCACCATTGATAGAAATAAATTAGTGATTACTGGTGATGTATTAAGTGAAGTAATCAATGGCACACAAGATTTTTTTAATACGCTGAAAAAATTCGGCATTCAAATTGAATTTTTAGGAGGCGAAACTGCCGATGTAGGGGATGTAGTGAGAACTATTGCAGTGAATGGTACGATGACAGCCAGATGGCCTAAATCAAAACTTATTACCAATGATAAAATTGCTGCAGGACAAGTGATTGTTGGGTTTTCTAGTTATGGGCAAGCAAGTTATGAATCGTCTTATAATAGTGGCTTAGGTAGTAATGGACTTACCAGTGCAAGACATGATGTTTTAGAACATTCTTATGCAAAAAAGTATCCTGAAACTTTTGAACCAAGTTTAAAAGAGGAAGTGGTTTACATTGGAAAAAATAAGATGACCGATACAGTAGAGGTACCTGGTTTTGGTAATATTAGTATTGGTAAATTATTATTAAGCCCTACCAGAACTTATGCGCCACTTGTGAAAGCTATACTGGATAAGCATTTTGAAGCAGTTAAGGGAATGATACATTGTAGTGGGGGTGGTCAAACAAAATGTATGAAGTATTTGCCTGGGCCTATGCGTATTGTGAAAGATAATTTTTTAGAAGTACCTCCTATATTTAATTTAATTCAAGAGAATTCTGGAGCCAACGCAAAAGAAATGTATCAGGTATTTAATATGGGCCACCGTTTAGAAATTTTTACGGACGAGGCGTCAGCAAGCGCATTAATAGCCTTGGCTAAAACATTTAATATTGAAGCACAAATTATTGGAAGAGTAGAAGCGTCTACTCAAAAAGAATTAATTTTAAAAGGAAGTTTTGGAACAGAAAGTTTTAGCTATTAATTTTAAAACACTAACAAAATAAGATATGAGCGAAATAGTAGTGCAATTAGAAAATGTAAATATTTATCAAAGTGGTAATCTCATTTTGCAAGATGTGAATTTTACTGTTCAAAAAGGGGAGTTTGTGTATTTGGTTGGTAAAACAGGAACTGGAAAAAGTAGTTTATTGAAATCATTATATGGTGAAGTAACTATTACTGAAGGAAAAGGGTTGGTGGTTGGCTTTGATTTAAAAGATATGGACTGGAAGAAACTTCCTTTTTTAAGAAGAAATTTAGGGGTGGTATTTCAGGACTTTCAATTATTAACCGATAGAAATGTGCATGAGAACCTACGTTTCGTGTTAAAGGCCACAGGCTGGGAAGACGAGCGTTTGGTAGAGCAAAAAATAGAAGATGTACTAGCTAAAGTGGGGCTTCAAAATAAAGGCTTTAAAATGACCTATGAGATGAGTGGGGGCGAGCAACAAAGAGTAGATATAGCCAGGGCCTTATTAAACTCCCCTAAATTAATACTAGCGGACGAGCCTACAGGCAGTTTAGACCCTGAAACTAGTGACGAAATCATGCAATTATTATTCCAAATAGCCAAGGATGATGGAACGGCTATTGTGATGGCTACACACGACTTTATGGTCGTTAATAAATTCCCTTCAAGAACCTTGGCTACCATTGGAGGTAGGCTAATTCCACAGGTTTAATTTTTCTCCACTAATTGTACACAAAACAGCATTTAGGCCTTGAATTCTTGGCTCTTTTTCTTATGTTCGCAGACATAAAATAGAAGATAACAAGTGAGACTAAAGTCATTAGAAATCAAAGGGTTCAAGAGCTTTGCTGACAAAACAATTGTAAGTTTTGATGAGGGAATTACGGGCATTATCGGGCCAAATGGTTGTGGTAAAAGTAATATCATTGATAGCATAAGATGGGTAATTGGAGAACAGAAAATTTCAGCTTTAAGAAGTGAGAATTTAGATTCTTTAGTTTTTAACGGAAGTAAAACCAGATCGGCTAGTAGTATGGCAGAAGTGAGCCTTACTTTCGAGAATACTAAAAACTTATTACCTACAGAATTTAGCACCATCACCGTAACGCGTCGTTTTTATAAAAACGGAGAGAGTGAATATCGTTTAAATGATGTGGCTTGTCGTTTGAAAGACATCCATAATTTATTCTTAGATACAGGGGTGAGTACCGATAGCTATGCCATTATTGAATTAGGCATGGTGGATGATATCATTAAGGATAAAGACAATAGTCGTCGTAGAATGTTAGAACAAGCTGCGGGTATTACTATTTACAAAACAAGAAAGAAAGAAGCGAAGAATAAATTAGATGCGACTGAACAAGATTTAGCGCGTATTGAAGATTTATTATTTGAAATTAATAATCAGCTTAAAACTTTAGAGAACCAAGCTAAAAAAGCAGAAAAGTATTTTGAAATCAAAAAAGATTACAAAGACACTGCCATTGAGCTTGCGAAGGCCTCTTTAGAAGGTTTTAATATTAGCTATAAAGAGCTGAACGACCAACAAGAAGCAGAAACAGACAAGAAATTTCAATTAGAAGCTGCCATTGCATTGGAAGAAGCTGCCTTAGAACAGGAGCGTGTAGTCTTCATTGAAAAAGAGAAAGGCTTACAGTCTTTACAACACCAATACAACGATAGTTTATCTACACTTAGAACCAAAGAGAATGATAAAAACTTAGCGGCTCAGCGTTTAGATTATCTAAACGATAAAGAAGCTTCTTTACAAGAGTTTTTATTAAAAGCAGAAGGACAATTAAAAACCATTGGTGACTCTATTGAGTACACAAAATTACAAGTTGTTGAGGAAGAAAAGATATACCAAGATTTTAAAACAAGGGTTGATCAATCTCAAACTGCTTTAACTGAAAAAAGAGATTCATTCGATAGTCAAAGATCTATCTTAGATAATTTACGTCAGTCTTATCAACAAATTCAAAGAAATCAATTTGATGCGGAAAAGAAAGTAGCCGTATCCGATACTTCTATTCAAAACGTTCAAAGATCTCATCAACAATTAGAAGAAGAACAAAATCATAGAGTAGGACAAATTTCCGATATTACTTCTCAGTTAGCTTCCAAAGAAGCAGACTTAGAAAGCAAGAAAGCAAATTTAGCAGCATTGCAAATTCAGCATGATAATGCAAGAGCTAGTATATTCGAAACCCAGGAGCAATTAGAAATACTAAGATCTGAATTAGCAGAACAAACTAGAAAATTAGACGCTAAGAAAAACGAATACGATTTATTAAAGAGCTTAGTAGATTCTATGGAAGGTTATCCAGAGAGTGTGAAATTCTTACATAAGAACACGGGCTGGAATCATCAAGCGCCTATTTTATCAGATATATTATATGTTCAAGAAGCCTACCGTGCAGCGGTGGAGAATGTGCTTGAGCCTTATTTAAACTATTATGTAGTCAATGATTTAAAAGAGGGTATGCAAGCCGTTCAATTATTAGATGACAATAAAAAAGGCAAGGCCAATTTCTTCTTATTAGACCAATTAAACGGAGCTTCAGCCAATACAGCACCTGCTAATACCATAGCAGCTTTATCCGTAATTGAAATAGATAGCAAGTATAGCGCTTTAGCAAATCATTTATTAGGCAATGTATTTATTGCTGAAAATGAGTCTGCTTTATCGGGCGATTATGCTGGTATTATTTTAGAGAAAACAGGTAAGTATGTAAGAGGTAAGTATACATTAACGGGAGGTAGCGTTGGTTTGTTTGAAGGAAAGAAAATTGGACGTGCTAAGAATTTAGAAAAATTATTGGAAGATATACAAGCACAAGAAAAAGTAGTGAATGATTTAAAAGCTACTATTCAAACACAACATAATTCTGTATTACAGTTTAATGAGCTTTTGAAAGAAAATGAAATTCGTGCAACTGAACAATCTGTGAATACTTTAATCAATGAAGTATTTGCCAATAAGAACAGATTAGAGAACTTGCAATTAGCACAGTCAGCTGCTATTATTAAGTTAAAAGAGTTTGAAGATAAGATTACGGAAGAACATACCGCTATTGCAGATACAAGAATTGCATTAGAGGCCTTGAATTTATCTTTGCAACAAACACAGTCTAATTTAAATGATGTTGAGTTAGCGTATCAAGCAGCTGAACAAGCTTATCATTTAGCTTCTGGTGAGTTCAATGAAATGAATTTGCAACTAACTAAACAATACAGCAAAATTGAGGCATTGCAACAAGAGGTTCTATTTAAGGAAAATCAATTAAATGATTTACATGCTCAAATACAAACCAATAGTGTTCAATTAACGGAAGCAAGTGCTGCCATTGTGGATAGCCGTGCAGAATTAGCTCAATTAGAAGAAGACTTGGTGAAGCTTTTAAAAACGAAGGAAGATGAAGAGTCTATATTAAATGAAGCAGATCAGGCCTATTATAATTTAAGAAACAATCTACAAGAGAAGGAGAGTGCCTTAAGAATGCAGATTAAGTCTAAGGAATTAATTGATCAATTAATCAATGAAATTAAGGACCAACTGAATAATTTAAAATTACAGTTGTCTGGGATGAAAGAAAGATTAAACGTAGAGTTTAAAGTTGAATTAGAGGAAATCTTAGACGAAGGCAGGGCTACTGAAATCTCATTAGAGGAACTACAAGCCAGCGCAGATAGAATGAAGAAGCGTTTGGAGAATATGGGTGAAGTGAATCCAACAGCCATTGAAGCCTATACTGAAATGAAAAAGCGTTATGATTTCATCTTAGAACAAAAGAATGACTTAGTAACTGCTAAAGAAAGTTTAATGCTAACTATTCAAGAAGTAGAAGCGACAGCCAATAAAGCCTTCTTAGAAACTTATAATCAAGCAAGAGAAAACTTCCAAAAGGTATTTAAAGCCTTATTTACAGAAGAAGATTCTTGTGACTTAATATTAGTAGATCCTGAAAACTTAGCCGACACTGCAGTGGAAATTGTAGCTCGTCCTAAGGGTAAGAAACCTTCTTCTATTAGTCAATTAAGTGGAGGAGAGAGAACTTTAACAGCCACTGCAATGTTATTTGCCATTTATTTAATTAAGCCAGCACCATTCTGTATATTAGATGAGGTTGATGCGCCATTAGATGATGCCAACGTAGGTAAGTTTACACAAATGATTCAGAAATTTAGTGATAAATCTCAATTCATTATTGTAACGCACAATAAGCAAACCATGAGTGCTGTGGATGTTATTTATGGTGTGACCATGCAGGAGCCTGGTGTAAGTAAGCTAGTTCCTGTTGACTTTAGAAGTTTGAGTAACTAACCTATTTTATAAATTCGCTTTAAGAGTCCTTGGTAGTAATACTAGGGGCTCTTTTAATTTAGAACCTTTTTTGAATGATTAAGTCTGCCATCATATTATTCCTTACCTGTTTTCTATTATACCTACCTTTTAGTAGGGTGCCAGATTATTTCGATAGTGAAACAGCTCCTGGTATTATTATAAAGGAAGGTACGGGGACAGGGACTAAGATAATGGCTGTCTATTCTGAATATGGCAAAGAGTATAAGCTTGAATTAGATAGCGCAAACTACACTACTAAAATAGGGCAGAAGCTTGAAGTAATCTATGAATTAAGCGA
>CAIJZF010000334.1 GCA_903825095.1 uncultured Bacteroidota bacterium
CTTCACCATTACGGCCTAATGGCTTTGTAGTCATGACTGCTTTTTTATGTTTACAACATAGCATCACAGCAATTTCATGAATATTATTGGGAAGGGCAATACATACCACATCCACATCGGGGTGGGAGATAGCTGCTTCCATATCGGTAGTCCAATGAGCACAACCATAATCTGCAGCAAACTTTGTGGCAGACTCTTCACGGCGAGCATAAATACTTACTACTTTATCTTTACTTCTATAACCTTGTAAAGCATCGGCGTAAAAACGCCCAATAAATCCTGCTCCTAACATTGCAATACGCATCTTGAATAAATTTTAGTTTTATAATTGTTTTGTTTAAATACTTTTTTGTTTTTCCTTTTTTTAATTTTCTTTTTTTTAAATATTAGGAAACAACTGCGGTTTCTTTTTTCTCTTTAAAAAATAAAATAAAGGCAATTAATACAGCGCCTGCAATGGCTGCAGGAACTAACCAAATACTTTGCCAATTGTGCTGGCTTGCCCCGCTCACCGCATTGGCCACTTTATATTGGTCCACTACATGACCACTATACAATGTGCCTATATACATACCCACACCATAAGTAGCGAAGGTAAATAAGCCCTGTGCTGCGTTTTTAATTTTTTCGCCCGCTTTTTTCTCGGTGTACATATAGCCTGTTACAAAAAAGAAATCATAACAAACGCCATGTAAAATAATACCTGCATATAACATCCAGCTATGTTCCATATTGCCATAAGCAAAAAATACATAACGGAGTAACCAAGCACTAATGCCTAATATGAGCATATTTTTTACGCCCACTCTATTAAACATAAATGGAATGGCTAGAATGAATAAGGCCTCTGACATCTGACCCATGGTCATTTTACTAGCAGCATTTTCTAAACCTACTTCATTTAAAAAGGGATTCGCGAATCCATAATAAAATGAAAGAGGAATACAAATTAATATGGCTGATACGAAGAATATAAAAAACGATCTTGATTTAAATAAGACAAAGGCGTCGGTGCCTAAGATAGAACCCACTGTTACTTTTTCTGCTTGTGCTTTAGGAGGTGTATTAGGAAGTGCGAAACTTAATAAACCTAAGAAGGCAGATACTGCAGCTGCTACATAAAATGTGCCCTCTGTTTTCTCAATACCTAATTGACCAATAACAATACCTGCTGCAATCCAACCTAAGGTACCAAATACGCGTATCCAAGGGAATTGCTTTCCAGGGTCGGTCATTTGAGCGAAGGCTACACTATTACTTAATGCAATAGTGGGCATGTATAATAAAGCGTATACTAAAATAACCCAGTAAAAGTTTTCATTGTTAGCCTTAGTTGCATAAAAAAGTAAGGCAGCGCCTACAAAATGTAAAACACCCATTATTTTTTGTGCTGCAAAAAAACGATCTGCAATCATTCCTACAAAAAAGGGACTGAAAATAGTGGCAATGGCTACCGCACTATAGGCAGCCCCAATATCAAGCCCTGTAGACTTTAAAATCTCACCCATATAAGTACCCATGGTCACATACCATGCGCCCCAAATATAATATTGTAGGAACATCATGGAGGATAGCATTACGCTAATTTTTGTTTTCATATATCGAGCTGTTTTAAGCGTATTCAATATACTCAAAAAATTGGAAAATTGCCTTTTAGCGCAAGAAAAAATGATGAAAAACCAATTAAAAAAATAGGTAGTTTTTTAAGCTTCTAAAGCCTGTAGTATGTCGGCTACAATATCTTCTTTATGTTCCAGCCCCACCGATATTCTAATTAAGCCATCGCTTATACTTACCGCATCTCTTTCTGCTGGAGAAAGTTTTGCATGTGTTGTGCTAGCAGGGTGGGAGGCAATGCTTCTTGTGTCGCCTAAATTGGCAGTAAGCGATAACATTTTAATATTATTTAAAAATTGACGGCCAGCTTCAATGCCACCTTTAATTTCAAAACATACTATACCACCTCCATTTTTCATTTGCTTTTTTGCTATAGCATAATGTGGGTGCGATGTTAAGAATGGATATTTTACAAAATTAATTTTTGAATGACCTTCTAATTTTTCAGCAACAAATAAGGCGTTACTGCAATGCCTTTCCATTCTCACTTCCAAAGTCTCTAAACTTTTGCTTAATACCCATGCATTGAAAGGAGATAATGAAGGACCAGTAGCGCGACAGAATAAATACATTTCATGAATTAAGTCCTTGCGACCAACAATGGCACCACCTAAAACACGGCCCTGCCCATCTATCCATTTAGTGGCTGAATGAATAACGATGTCTGCACCTAAGTCTATTGGGGTTTGACCAATGGGTGTTGCAAAACAATTATCTACATTTAAAATAATATTATGCTTTTTTGCAATGGCACTTACCATGGCAATATCAATCACTTCTAATCCAGGATTTGTAGGGGTTTCTAAATAAATCATTTTGGTTTGAGGTGTAATGGCTGCTTCCCATTGAGCAGCAGTGGCATTCGCACTTACATAACTAAAATCAATTCCATATTTAGGTAAGTACTTAGAAACTACTGTATGCGTACTTCCAAAAACTGAATCACAAGATAAAAGATGATCTCCTTTTTTTAATAAGGCCATAAAAGATCCAAATACTGCACTCATTCCAGTAGCAGTGGCAAAGCCTGCTTCTGCATTTTCTAAAATACATAAACGGTCTACAAATTCTTGCACATTCGGATTAGAAAAACGACTATAAATATTTACATCCGTTTCATCTGCAAAAGCAGCACGCATATCTTCTGCATTATCAAAACAAAAACTACTTGTTAGATACATAGGACTTGCATGTTCCCCCTCTGCAGTTCTAGGAATTTGTGTTCTTATTAATTTAGATTGCGTATGCTTCATACAAATAATTTTATGTGCTAAATCTTTTTCAATTTATTTCTATCTAATTCTATCTTATCTTATCCTATCTCCACTTCCCAACTAATCACAGCGCCAGCTGCTCTTAAAGTAGCTGCTACAGAACAATATTTATCTATGGACAAAGCGCAAGCTTTTTCTGCTTTCTCTTTGGTCATGGTTCCTTTGAATTTGAAAATAATATGAACGGTGGTCCATAAAGCAGGTTCTTTTCCTGTTTCACGTTCTCCATCAATAACCATTTCAAAAAATTCAATGGTTTCTTTTTGTTTATTTAATATCATAACAATATCTACACCGCTGCAGGCACCTAATGCACTCAATAAAGTTTGCATAGGTCTAAGTCCTGTGCCATGGCCTCCCTGGTCAACGGGAATGTCCAACCTCATGTGATTATGGGCTTCGTCCACTGCATTAAAAGCGAATCCATCATTCATCCTTGTCACAACCATCCTAGCCATAAAATAATAATTGTTAGTTAATTGAAATATAAATTCCAATGAATATGCAAATGTAATTCAAATAGATAGTTACTTTGCATTAGAATTCGAAAAAATGGAGCCAAAGATCTATAAATATCAAAGTGCTTTTACCCTAGAATGTGGGGTGAGCCTGCCTAAGCTAACCATTGCCTATCATACTTATGGGACTTATAGCCCGGGTAAGAAGGTGGCCTGGGTATGTCATGCGCTTACCGCGAATTCCGATGCTGCCGATTGGTGGAAGGGTTTAGTAGGCGAGGGGGCCATTATTAATCCAACTGATTATTATATTGTTTGTGCAAATATTATTGGTTCATGTTATGGTTCTACAGGGCCATTAAGCGCTGAGACAATTGGCACCGATATTAGTTTTGATAATTTCCCTACTGTGACTATTCGCGATATGGTGAAGGCGCATATTTTATTAAGAACACATTTAAGTATTGAATCAATTGACTTATTATTAGGGGGAAGTATGGGTGGCTATCAAGCATTAGAGTGGGCAATTTACGAGCCTGCCGTTATTAAAAAAATGTTCCTGATTGCCACTTCTCCTTCAGAAAGTGCATGGGGTGTAGCTGTGCATACTGCGCAACGTTTGGCTATTGAAGCCGATTGCACATGGAAAGAACCTACAACCAATGCTGGCGCAAAGGGATTGAAAGCAGCAAGAGCCATTGGTATGTTAACTTATCGCAATTATGGTATTTATCAAGAAAAACAAACCGACGAGGATCCTGAAAAAATAGATAATTTTAAAGCCTCTTCTTATATCAATTACCAAGGTGATAAATTAGTAAGCAGGTTCAATGCTTATAGTTATTGGTTACTCACTAAGTCAATGGATAGTCATCACTTAGCGCGAAAAAGAGGCGGTGATTTAATTAAAACATTAGGCACTATTCAAACCCCCACTTTTATAATGGGAATTAACAGCGATATCTTATGCCCCTTAGACGAACAACGTTTTATGGAACAACATATGCCTAATGCCACTTTAGTAGCTATTGATTCAGTATATGGCCATGATGGATTTATAATTGAATCTGTTCAAATTACCGCCCATTTAAAAGCATGGTTGGCAAAACAAGTTTAACTAACTTTATTAAAAGAAACCTATGAAATTTTTAAGACAAATTGGGGAGTACTTATTTATAGTAAAGCGTGATCCGAATCAAGAAAGAACAGGTATGATGAAGGCTATGCATGGCATGAATCGCTTATCCTTATTAATGTTTATAGTATCATTGTTAGTGATGCTATTTAAATTTCTAATCATTCCTTTTTTTAGAAAATAAGTAAAGCTTTCTTAAATGGCTAATTAAAGCTGGCTAACCAGCAAATTAGACTAGCTTATTTTTTTTGAATGGTCTCCATGATAATCTCAGCAGCGACATCTGTAGCCTTCTCGCCGGTCATGAGTATTTCTTTTAAACTAGCATAATCGGCGCTTATTTGATTTTGCGTTTTGCTATGCTCTAACAACTTTGTTAATTCCAATACTAAATTATTTGTATTTAATTCGTCTTGAATTAATTCTTTCACCACTTCTTTTTCCATGATTAAATTCACTAGCGCGATAAATTTAATTTTCACAAAAAATTTCGCAAGTGCGTAAGTAATAGGGCTTCCTTTATAACATACCACCTGAGGTATATTTAATAAGGCTGTTTCTAAAGTAGCCGTGCCACTAGTGACCAGAGCTGCCTTACTATGTTGTAATAATGCATAAGTACTTGCTTTTACAACATGTACATTTAGTTGAGGGCTAATTAAACTATTAAACCATTCGTCATTTATACCCGGTGCCTGAGCCACTACAAATTGATAAGCTGGAAAATGAATAGCCACGCTTAACATAATGGGCAGTTTCTTTTCTATTTCTTGCTTTCTGCTGCCTGGTAAAAGTGCTATAATATTTTGACCTTGCAAACTAGGCAAGGGGTGTGCTAAATTATTTTGAGCTGCTACGACTTCCATTAAGGGATGTCCCACATAATCTACTTCCCAATCCCATCTATCTTTAAAATATTTTTTCTCAAAAGGAAGAATGCATAATAACCTGTCAATGCTTGCACGCATGGCAGGCACTCTATTTTCTTTCCAAGCCCAAACTTGTGGTGCAATAAAGTAAACCACTTTTATTTTTTCTTGTTTGGCCCATTTAGCTATTCTTAAATTAAAGCCAGGGTAATCAATACAAATAAGTACATCTGGCGCAAAGGCTTTAATATCTTTTTTACAAAAACGAATATTATTTAAAATAGTAGAAAGGTTTGAAACCACTTCCGCAAAGCCCATATAGGCTAGGTCTCTATAATGTTTTACTAATTCGCCACCAGCTGCTTGCATGAGTTCGCCACCCCAGCACTTAATTTCAGCATGCTGATCCATTGACTTAATTGATTTAATTAAGTTGGCTCCGTGTAAGTCTCCACTGGCTTCTCCAGCAATGATATAATATTTCATTTATAAAAACCATTTACACGCAATGGCAATGATTGCGTAAATACAAGTCGTAAAAAATATTCCTTTAGCCGTTTTGTCTTTTTGCTTTTGAAAAAAATAAGTAAGTACCACGCCATTTATAAGTAAAGAGATGCTTATCATGGCAGAGAGTAACGACTTTTGTTGATTCAATAGTTCTAAGAATTCTTGAACCGTAAATAAACTAAACCTGTATTCATAGAATCCGAAGAAACCTAGAAAGGGCATGAGTAAACCTATCAATACTCCTACAATATAATTATCTGTACGCATCATTTTAAATTATATTCAGTTGAAATTACCATTTCCATTTTTTAGAAAGCTTTTCTTTAATCACATGATTAGTCAAATCAAATTGAACAGGTACCACACTCACATAATTATTTTTCAAAGCCCAAACATCGGTGTCTTTTGATTTATCAAAATTGACAAACTCGCCTGTTAGCCAATAATATTTTTTTCCATGGGGGTCGGTTCTTTCTACAAATTTCTCATCGTATTTAGCATAAGACTGTTTGCAAATTTTAATTCCTTTAATTAAGCTAGTAGCCACTTTAGGAATATTTACATTTAAACATAAATGCTTATCTAAGTTTTTATCGGCTAGTAATTTTTGGACAATGATACGCGCATAATGTTTGGCTGCCGTAAAATCGGCATCAATACTTAA
>CAIJZF010000335.1 GCA_903825095.1 uncultured Bacteroidota bacterium
ATTTTAGTGCTTTGGGTTAAAACCACATTGGCGCCTAATACTGCTTCTTTTTCTACATGTACTCCTTCTACCACAATACATCTACTTCCAATAAAACAGCCATCTTCAATAATCACAGGGCTTGCTTGTAAGGGTTCTAATACCCCACCAATTCCTACCCCTCCACTTAAATGCACTCCTTTTCCAATTTGAGCGCAACTTCCCACTGTAGCCCAGGTATCTACCATGGTTCCTTCGTCCACAAAGGCCCCAATATTTACATAACTAGGCATTAAAACCACGTTCTTGGCTAAATAAGCGCCATATCTTGCTACCGCATGTGGCACAGCTCTCACGCCTAATGCGGCATAGTTCGATTTCAGTAACATTTTATCATGAAACTCAAAAGGGGCAAGTTCCCAGGTTTGCATTGGTTGAATACCAAAGTATAATAAAATAGCTTGTTTTACCCATTCGTTCACTACCCATTTTCCGTCAATGGGTTCGGCCACTCTTAAACGACCTTTGTCCACTTCTTCAATCACTTCATGCACTGCCTTACTATATTCAGCATCTTTTAATAAACTACGATCAGAAAAGGCGGCTTCTATTTTGTTTTTTAATTCCATTGTTTCAATTTGTACAAAATTACAAACTAGCACTTATTTATGCCTACTTAGTTTTACACAATAACTAAGCTGAATTTATTTAAGGGGGATTGATTAATTTGCAACATGTTTGTTTATGAAGAAGATATTCAAGTTTGTTTAAGCACACTTCAAAAAGGGGGGCTTATACTATATCCCACAGATACGGTTTGGGGTATTGGATGTGATGCTACTAATGAAGAAGCAGTGGCAAAAATATTTGCTTTAAAGAAAAGAGTTGACACCAAGGCTATGATTGTACTACTAGGGGAAGAAGCACAAATTGCCCACTATGTTGCCGACAATAACTTACAAATATTCGATTACATAAAAGGTATACATAAACCCACCACTGTTATTTATCAAAAGGCGATGAACCTTGCAACTAATTTAGTGGCAGCAGATGCGTCGGTGGCCATTCGCATTACCAAGGATGCTTTTTGTAAAGATTTACTGAAAGCTTTTGGAAAACCTATTGTAAGTACTTCTGCCAATATTTCTGGCTATCCCACGCCTTTATGTTTTGCAGATATTTCCGTGGATATAAAAGAAGGGGTGGGGTATGTAGTGAAGCATAGACAGGAAGAAACCAATTTGCAAATGCCCTCTTCCATTGTCAAATGGGATGAAGCAGGTAATTTAATTATTATTCGTCCTTAATTTATTGCCATGCAAAAAATACTGCTTATTCAAACTGCCTTTATTGGTGATGTCGTATTGGCGACTGCACTTTTAGAAACCCTACATGAAAAATATCCTCAAGCAAGTATTGATATAATAGTAAGACAAGGCAATGAAAGTTTATTTAATGAACACCCTTTTATAGGGGAGCTTATTGTTTGGAATAAAAAAGAGAATAAGTATTTACACTGGTTGCAAGTCTTGCAAAAAATAAGAGCGAAGAAATATGATTTACTAATAAATCTGCAAAGGTTTGCTGCCACTGGTTTGTGGACAGTTTTATCGAAGGCTACTAGAACCATTGGCTTTGATAAAAACCCTTTTTCATTTTTATTTACCCATTCTGTGAAACATGATGTTACTGAAAATGGAGTGCATGAAGTAAATAGAAATCATAAATTAACAGAGTCATTAGGGGCATTAAAACTTTGCATGCCAAAATTATATCCAACAGCATCCGATTTTGATAAAGTAAAAAAATATCAAACTGAAAAATATATTAGTATTGCACCTGCCTCTGTTTGGTTTACTAAACAATTTCCTATAAGTGCTTGGGTTAGTTTTATACAGGCTTTGCCATTTGATGGAACTATTTATATATTAGGAGGCCCTGGAGATAAAAGTTTAGGGGATAGTATTATAGATGAAGTTTCAAGCTCCAATTCAAACACATCAAATAGTTCAAATACTTCAAGTGCATCTAATCTTTCAAGTACATCTAAAAAAATAATAAACCTAAGTGGTGAATTAAGTTTTCTAGCATCTGCTGCCCTGCAACAAAAAGCAGTCTTAAATTATGTAAACGATTCTGCCCCCTTACATTTTTGCTCTGCTATGAATGCGCCAGTAGTGGCCATTTATTGTTCAACCATTCCCGCTTTTGGCTTTGGTCCTTTATCTACCCAATCTTTTATAGTAGAAACGCAAGAGAAACTAGTCTGCCGCCCTTGTGGTTTACATGGTAAAAAACAATGTCCTTTAGGGCATTTTAATTGCGCCAAAACCATCGCCAATAACCAATTAATAGCCCCATTGCTACAAATGGCCCAACATTAGTACTTTTGTAGCCATGCAAATTC
>CAIJZF010000336.1 GCA_903825095.1 uncultured Bacteroidota bacterium
CCATTTAAATAACCCTTAATACCCGTGAATTCGGCCTTGGTAAAATAAGCAAGGGTTTCAGCAGCAATGGCTTCTTCTAAAATAAATACAATGGGACTATCTTTTCTAATGATATCCATGGCAATAGCATATTTAGCCGTTAGCGGTGTAATATGTATTGCATTAGGAATATAACCAAGCATTAAATCTGCGCTAGGCCTCGCATCAATAATTAAGACAGATTCATCTTCAATGACTTCAAGAAATTTTGCTAACTCTACTTGCATACTATCCAACAAGTTGTTCTACAAATTTATTGATTTGCTCTAATCGATTATAATCAACGGCATAATAAATAAATTTTCCTTCACGAATAGTAGTTACAATACTAGCTCTTCTAAGAATTGCTAAATGTTGAGAAGCTACAGATTGCTCCAATCTTAATTTTACATAAATTTCTGTAACAGTTACTTTCTTATGTTCGTCGATTAATTTTACAATTTGTTGACGAAGCTTATGGTTTAAAGCGCGCAAAATCATAGCGGCTTTTTTGCTGTGTAGTAAATCTACTTTTAATGGACTTGTACCATTCGCTAATTGGAGTTGTGGTAATGACTGGTTCATGTTCTTTTATTTTGGGGGTTAAATGCTAGTACAAAACTACAATTAAATTTTAAAAATATAATTAATATTTTAATATGTAAAATGTTAAAGGCTTAGGTTTTGTGTATGAAATATGACAACTACTTAGATTCTCTTATACAAACTAAGTTTAAAACCGCTCATCACATTTTTTAGCTAAAAATATTATATAAAAGGTCTATTTTTTGAAGAAAAACTCTTTTAAATAAGAGGGGCTGCTGTAGGCCGTGTCTTCAAATTGCGCACGCGTAAATGCGTCTTCTGCTAACTGAATGTTATCCAATATATTATAAGATTGCTCCGCAAAATAAAGGGCAGGGTCTTCCAATAATGTCTTGGCCTTGGTGGCGGCCGATCCTATACAAATTGTTGGATGATTCTCTATTAAACGGGAGAGATAGCTTGAATTAATTTCTATAGCCTGCTCTGGTAAGCTGGTATTTAACTTGCTATCATAGATGGCGCCGAAGACTTCCATTCTTTTAGCGTCTATCATAGCAAAAATTTGCACCTGCTCTTTTTTCTCGCTAAACCATGGCAGTTTTGATGCTGCATTGGCTAAAAGGGCAAGTGTAGACAAGCCAATGATTGGTTTATTCAATGCATAGGCAATGCCTTTAGCACTAGAGAGACCCACTCTTAAGCCTGTATAAGAACCTGGACCCATGGTCACAGCAATGGCATCCATACTATTTAAGGAAATGGAAGTTTGCACAACTAATGCTTCAATAGCTACTTGTAAAAAGGAAGCATGTGTTTGAAATACCTCGTTCTCTTTAATGGCTACTAAGACACCATTTTGGCTAATGGCTACCATGGCCTTTTCGCCAGCTGTATCAATATGTAATAGGGTTGCCAATTTCTTTGAAATGTTTTACAAAA
>CAIJZF010000337.1 GCA_903825095.1 uncultured Bacteroidota bacterium
GGATAAATTTGCCGATTTAATTGCGATGAATGCCTTGTACCGACCAGGCCCGATGGCATATATTCCTAATTTTATTGAACGTAAACACGGGCGAGAATTAATCAAATATGATTTGCCTGTGATGGAAGAAATATTAGCAGATACTTATGGTATTACTGTTTATCAGGAGCAGGTAATGTTGCTTAGCCAAAAAATTGCCAGCTTTACAAAAGGCGATGCCGATGTTTTAAGAAAAGCCATGGGTAAAAAGCAAAAATCGGTATTGGATAAAATGAAAGCGCAGTTTGTTTCAGGCGCTGTGAAAAATGGACATCCTGAAAATGTATTGGAAAAAGTGTGGACAGACTGGGAAGCCTTTGCACAATATGCCTTTAACAAATCGCATTCTACATGTTATGCATACTTGGCTTATCAAACTGCTTATTTAAAAGCGCATTACCCTGGAGAATATATGTCGGCTGTTTTAAACCATGCAGGAAGTATTGATAAGATTACTTTTTTCATGGAAGAGTGTAAAAGAATGGAGATAAAAGTTTTGGGTCCAGATGTGAATGAATCTTTGAGAGGTTTTTCAGTGAATAAAAAAGGAGAAATTAGATTTGGACTAGGTGGCTTAAAAGGTGTGGGCGATGCAGCCATTGAAGCCATTATTACAGAAAGAAACAAAGCTGGACATTTTGAAGATATGGTAGACTTTATGAAAAGAGTTTTATCAAGAGCTGTCAATAAAAAGTCTTTAGAAAGTTTAGCTTACTCAGGAACTTTTGATTGTTTCCCCGAATACCACCGTGCACAATATTTTACCATTGCCGATGGAGATAGAATTTCAGGATTAGAAAAATTAATTGGCTATGCCCAAGCACTTCAGTCCATGACAGCAGGCACTACTAATACTTTATTTGGCGACCTCCCTTCTGCTATGCAAGTACCCGTTCCTAAAATTCCTAGTTGTGAAGAATGGACTTTGACTGAAAAATTAGAACACGAGAAAGATATCACGGGTATGTTTATGAGTGGCCACCCGCTTGACCATTATGGTTTTGAAATGCGTCACTACCAGTTCACACCTATCAATGCTTTTAATGAAGTAAAAGATAATCTTGCTTTATATCCTAATAATTTAGGCAGACAATTTAAACTGGCAGGGCTAATAACCGATGTACAACACCGTGTGACTAAAACCGGCAAGAATTTTGGTTCTTTTGTGATAGAAGACTTCACAGGTAAAACCGATTTTTTATTATGGAGTGAAGACTATGTTAAGTTTCAAAACTATTTAGAGGTTGGACAAAAAATATTTATCAATGGTTCTTTTAGAACGAGGTACAACCAATCGAACCAGTTTGAATTTAAAATAGTGACTATGTCTTTACTTGAAACAGTAAAACAAGTACAAACAAGGTCCATTGAAATTAGCCTCCACCCTAGTCATTTAAACAATGAAATGATTCATTTCTTTGAAAAGAACTTGAAACAAAACCCAGGTAAGTCTTCTTTCAAAATAAGCTTTGTCGAACCCAAGGATCAATTAGTGGCAAGTTTACTTACCATTGAAAGGGGCTTTCTAATGAACGACGACCTTGTGCAGTTCCTTGACAGCAACCCTGCTTTGAATGTTCAGGTGAATTTGGTCACTTAATTAGTCACTTAGTTCCTATATCTGCGACAGCTAGTCCGAAGCTCTGCCATAGAATTTGTCCCCAATGGCTATTTAATTAAGTGGAAAAGTCAAATAGGCAGATATTAAAGTTTGGAACTAATTTTGAACATAGAAGAGTAAGAAGAATAGAACGAGTTAAAGTATTAGAGTTGACATAAATAGAAACCTAACAATATAAAAATATACATATGAGTTTAGAATTTACAGACGCCAACTTCCAAAGCACCGTAATGGAAAGCGATAAATTAACAGTGATCGATTTTTGGGCAGAATGGTGTGGTCCTTGCAGAGCTATTGGGCCAGTTATTGAAGAATTAGCTACAGAATATGCAGGCAAGGTAAACATAGGAAAAGTGAATGTGGATGTCAATCCTACTTTAAGTATGAACTTTGGTATTACATCTATCCCAGCTATCCTTTTTGTAAAAGGTGGTCAAGTAGTAGACAAGCAAATTGGTGCTGTACCTAAGTCGGTATTGGACAAGAAAATTCAGTCGCATTTATAGTTAAACCAACCATAGAACGATTTTAAAAAATAGGCATAGTTTGCCTATTTTTTTTTATCTTCCTATTTCAAATACAGCACTATGGAAAGATTTCAAGGCCTTATTGGTATTGTGATTATTTTAATGATTGCATTTCTTTTCTCTAATAACAAGAAGAATATTAATTAC
>CAIJZF010000338.1 GCA_903825095.1 uncultured Bacteroidota bacterium
ATCCTTAAAGCTTTCAAACTGAGCAGCCAATACTAAATAAATTAAAATCAAGGCTAAAAATAATGCATAAGAAATATTAGAAGAACTTTCTTGAAAATCTCTAGAAGGGCCGCTTAAAGAAGTTTGAAAAGACTCATCTAAGACTTCTTTAGAAATTTTATTCATGGTATTAACACCATCGCCTATTGTTTTACCCTCCGCTAATGAAGCTGAAATGGTAGCTGAGTTAAATCGGTTATAATGATACAATGTAGGAGGGTTACTATTTTCCACTAACTTCAGCACACTTGAAATAGGAATACTTTCTCCTCTGTTATTTCTAATATATAAACTATTAATATCGGTAGGCTTTGACCTGTCAGCTCTTTTTACTTGGGTAATCACTTCATATTGACGATCGTTCATAATAAAATAAGCAGAACGAGCACCACTGAATGCAGATTGTAATGCCTGAGAAATATCGGCAGTGCTTAATCCTAAGTCTCTTGCACGCATTCTGTCAATGGTTAAATCAAATTCAGGTTTAGTAAATTTCAAATTCACATCTACGTTTTGAAAAGTTTTATCTTTTCTAGCAGCGTCTAAAAATTTAGGGATGGCTGCATGTAATTTATCAAAGTCTAAATTTTGAATAATAAACTGAACAGGCAATGAACCTCTAGACATCATACCCACAGAAATAGTTTGCTCTTCAATAGAGAACACTCTTACGTCTTTAAATTTCTTAAACTTCTTATTTAAGTCAGTAACAATTTCGGTCTGTGTTCTATCTCTATTGGCAATAGGCACAAAACCTACTCTACTGCTTACTGAACTTCCCCCTCCGCCCCATCCAGGAACACTTCCAAAGGTGAAAGCATGTTCAGGAACAGAGTCTTGAATAAGCTTTACTGCTTTTAAGAAATTCCCTTTCGTTTCTTCATAGCTAATACCCTCTTGGCCTGACATATTTACTCTTATAGCTGCTTTATCTTCAATGGGTGCTAATTCGCTTTGAATATTTTTTCCTATAGCCCCTATAATTACTACACAAAGAAATACAACCACCCAAGCCATCCAACGTAGTTTCAAAAATTTAGTTAATAAATTCTTATAGCCTAGCTCCATCCCTTTAAAGAAGGGTTCTGTTTTTTCATAAAAACTTCCTTGTTTGCCGTCCTTTCTACTAAGGTACACATTCAATACAGGTGTAATGGTTAAAGACACAAAAGCTGAAACCAAAACCGCCCCTGCAATCACCACACCAAATTCTTTAAATAAAGAACCAATAAAACCTTCTAGAAAAATAACAGGCATAAATACCACCGCTAGTGTAATAGAGGTTGATATGACTGCAAAGAAAATTTCTTTACTACCTTCTCTAGCTGCTTGCTTAAGTGGAAGCCCCTCTTCTAATTTTCTAAAAATATTTTCCGTGACCACAATTCCATCATCCACGACTAAACCCGTGGCGAGTACAATGGCAAGTAAGGTTAATACATTAATAGAAAAACCTGCCATATACATGATAAAGAAAGTAGCTATTAATGAAATTGGAATATCGATCAAAGGCCTAATGGCAATTAACCAGTTTCTAAAAAAGAAGAAAATAACGAGTACCACTAATCCAAATGAAATAAAAATTGTCTCTCTTACTTCAAGTAAGGCACGACGAATTGTTTTTGTATTGTCAATAGGAACAGCAAATTCAATATCAGACTTATTGAATTTTTTTACTTCCTCTAATCTTTTATAAAATTCATCTGCAATTTTAATATAATTCGCACCAGGTTGTGGTGACAAGGTAATCATGACAGTTTGTATGCCATTAAAATAAACGCCTTGGTCTTCTTGCTCTGGACCTAATTCTACTTTAGCAACATCTCCTAGTTTAACAATGCCTGTTGCATCTTGCTTTAAAATAATATTTCTAAAATCAGATTCAGTAGTAAGTCTTCCTAAAGTTCTAATAATGAACTCCGTTTTTCTACCATAAATTTTACCGGAAGGCAATTCTACGTTCTCTTTATTTAAAGAAGTTTGAATATCATTAAAAGCAATACCGTAAGCATTCAATAAATCCGGATCAGGGAAAATACGCATAGAAAACCTTTTTCCTCTCACATTCACACCACTTACTTCGTCGATAGTTTGAAAACGTTGTTGTAATACATTCTCTGCATATTCGGTTAATTCAAAAGCGCTTTTTGTTTTACTTCTTAAAGTCATTAATAAAATGAAGTCGGTATTCGCATCGGCCTTTGATACAATGGGCGGATTATTGATATCCTCTGGTAAACTTCTAGCCGCTTGACTCACTTTGTCTCGCACATCATTGGCCGCTGTTTCTAAATTCACCCCTAAATTAAATTCAACTGTAATATTTGAAGAACCTACAGAACTAGAAGAATTAATAGTTCTAATGCCGGGAATACCATTGATTGATTTTTCTAATGGTTCTGTAATTTGATTTTGTATGACTTGAGAATTCGCTCCTGAATAAGTAGTTTGAACATTAATAATGGGCGGATCAATGGCTGGATATTCACGTAAAGCCAAAAATGAAAAACCTACTAAGCCAAAAATGATAATGGCAAGGTTCATTACAATGGCTAGTACAGGACGTTTTAACGAAAGTTCAGATATATTCATCTAATAAGATTATTTAAGGGGACTTTAAGAGTTCTATTTAGTAATGTCTATGATAGGAATTGTTTTGCCCACTTTTATTTTACTACCCTGTCTAACAAAAAGCATTCCTGCCACAATAACACTATCTCCTATGTTAAGTCCTTTAGTAATTTCAACAGCACCCACAGTTCTATAACCAGTTTCCACATCTACTAATTCGGCTATACCATTTCGAACAATAGCAATTTGTTTGCTTTTAGATTCAGGAATAATCACATTCGTAGGCACCATAATAGTGGGCTTTTTCACAGTCTCACTTAAGTAAACCTTTACATAAGCGCCAGGTAACATTTTACCTTGTAGTTGTGCACGCACTTTAATATTTCTTGTACTGGCAATAATTTGTGGCTCTATAGCAAAAATGTTGGCATTCATTTTTTTAGAAGATCCATCAATGCCTTCCACTTGAATAGTCTTTCCCACTTTTATATAAGTCTCAAACATTTCAGGAACTGTAAAATCTATTTTAAGTTTATCCGTTTTTTGTAAACTAGCAACAGTAGTAGTAGTATTAATAAATGCACCAAGGC
>CAIJZF010000339.1 GCA_903825095.1 uncultured Bacteroidota bacterium
AAGATATATTCATGCACATGGACATATTAGAATGATGGCTGCTTGTCAACCATTCTTATCTGGTGCGATTTCAAAAACAATTAACCTTCCTAACGAAGCTACTGTTGAAGAAATTGCCGATTCTTATTTATTGAGCTGGACCCTAGGTTTAAAAGCAAATGCTATCTACCGTGATGGTTCTAAATTAAGCCAACCTTTAAGTACGAAGTCTGATAAGAAGAAAAAAACAGACGCAACTGCTGACGAAGAAGTAAGTATAGAAGGCGGTTCTCAATTAGTAGACTTAAGTAAATTGAATGTTGATGAGTTATTAGAAGAAGTTCAAAAAAGAATGGCTGCTTCTACCGACACTAAATTCAAGCGTCAATTGTCTCGCATTGTAGAGCGTAAATCTTTACCTGCGAAGCGTCGTGGCTTTACACAAAAAGCTAGAATTGGCGGTCAGGTTTTATTCTTAAGAACTGGTGAATACAACGATAACACTTTAGGTGAAATATTTATTGACTTAGCAAAAGAAGGTTCTACACTGCGTAGTTTAATGAACTGCTTCGCTATCTCTATTTCTGTTGGCTTACAATATGGTGTGCCTTTAGAAGAGTTCGTAGAGAAGTTTGTATTTACTAAGTTCGAGCCTTCTGGAATGGTCGATCATCCAAATATCAAAACCACTACTTCTATCGTTGACTTTATATTCCGCTCTTTAGCTTATGAATATTTAGGAAGAACCGATTTAGTACATGTATTAGATAAACCTACAGTAGAAAACTTAGGCGAAGAAGGAGATATTACTTTAGTAGGAAAGCCTGAACTAAGTAGCATACGCGTTACAGCACCAGTGGCCGCTCCAGTAGCAAAAGCAGCTGTAGCAGTAGAAGCCAATGGCACAATGGACAATGTAACGGCAGCAGCAAAGAGCATGCAAAGCGATGCGCCTGCTTGTAGCACTTGCGGACATATTACAATAAGAAGTGGTACATGTTATAAATGTTTAAACTGCGGAACAAGCATGGGCTGTTCGTAAAAACCAAATTTTCATAGAATGTAAAATTTGATTTTTACTACGCTAATGATTTTTAAGCCCCACCCCATAAACGGGTGGGGCTTTTTTTATCAATTTTTCCTTTTTACCCCTTTACGACTTTGTTTAAGTTTATTGCCATTTTTAAATCTATTAATCCCGCTTATAAAATGAGGGGGTCTTTTTTGCATTTCATTCAATTTTTTCTTTAAATTCATTCTTTAATTACAATAGCAAAAACGATTGCCTTATGTCTAGTTTTGAAGTAAAAGTATCTCCTAAAAAATACGATGCAGTAATTGTGGGTTCTGGTGCCGGAGGAGGAATGGCTGCCTATGTATTATCCAAAGCAGGATTAAAAGTTTGTTTATTAGAAGCAGGTCCAGAATTTGATCCTGCAAAAAATTCAGCACAATTAAAAAATCCTTGGGATTCTCCACGTCGTGGAGCAAGTACTAAAATGAGACCCTTCGGCGATTTCGATGCTTCTTTCTGGGGCTGGGAAATTGATGGAGAACCTTATACGCAAACTCCAGGTAGTGATAAATTCGAGTGGTGGAGAGCAAGAATGGTAGGTGGTCGTACGAATCATTGGGGTCGTATCTCCCTTCGTTTTGGACCACGCGATTTCAAAAGAAAAAGTATTGATGGTTTAGGGGATGATTGGCCAATTGGCTACGAGGACATCAAACCTTACTATGATAAGATTGATAAATTAATTGGTGTATACGGAACCAATGAAGGTCGTGAGAATGATCCTGATGGAATTTTCTTACCTCCTCCAAAACCTCGTTTACATGAATTAATGTTTAAGAAAGCGGCTACGGGTATTAATATTCCTGTGATCCCTTCTCGTTTATCTATTTTAACTAAAAAAATTAACGACGAACGTGGCGCTTGTTTTTATTGCGGTCAATGTAATCGTTCTTGTAAAGTATACGGCGACTTTTCTTCTTCATCTGTTTTAGTTCGACCTGCTATTTTAACTGGCAACGTGGATTTAATCACTGGCGCTATGGCGCGTGAAGTCATGACAGACAAAGAAGGAAAAGCAACAGGTGTTTCTTATGTCAATAAATTCGACAACCAAGAATATCAAATTAATGCAAAAGTGGTTATCCTTGGAGCAAGTACTTGCGAGACCGCTCGTTTGTTACTGAATTCAAAATCAACCAAACATCCAAATGGTTTAGCGAACAGTTCTGGTGTAGTAGGTCACTATTTACACGATTCTACAGGCGCTGGCATGGGTGGCGTAGTACCTGCTTTATTTGGACGTAAGCGTTACAATGAAGACGGCGTGGGTGGTATGCACGTATATACTCCATGGTGGTTAGATAATAAAAAATTAAACTTCCCTCGTGGTTATCATATTGAATATTGGGGAGGTATGAGCCAACCTGGTTACGGATTTGGAATGGGTATGCAAGGAATGAATGGCAAATTCGAAGTAAATGGTAGAACCAAGGAAGCAGGCGGTTATGGTGAATCATTAAAAGAAGATGTTCGTTTCTTTTATGGTGCCAATGTAGGAATGGGTGGACGTGGTGAGGCAGTACCTCGCTTTGATAATAAATGTAGTATTGACCCGGATGTAGTAGATAAATATGGTATTCCTGTGTTGAAATTTGATTGTAAGAATTCTGAGTATGAAGTGCAACAAGCAAAGCATATGAAAGAAACCTTTAAAGAAATCATGCATGAAATGGGTGCCGTAATTACTTGGGGTGATCAAGATGATGCAAGTAATAAATATGGTTTATCTAATCCAGGAAATATTATTCACGAAGCAGGAACAGTGCGTATGGGTGCCGATAAAAAAACAGCCCCATTGAATGCATTTGGACAAGCATTCGATTGTAAGAATTTATTCTGCGTAGATGGATCGGTATTCACTTCGCAAGCAGATAAAAATATTACATGGACTATTTTAGCATTGTCTATGCGTACTTCAGAATATGTATTGGATCAATTACAAAAACAAAATTTATAATATTATGGACAGAAGAAAATCCATCAAAGCGATGATATTAGGAACAGTTTCAACAGCTGTTCTAGTAGAAGCTTGTAAGAATTCAGCCACCACGGTAGCTGAAGTGAATATGGACGACCGTATGCAGGAAGAAAAAGATTATTTAGTGAAAGTAAAAGCAGAGCCTAATTTTTTCACAGAACATGAAATGGCTACTATTACGATACTATCTGATATTATTATTCCAAAAGATGCAGTCAGTGGTTCTGCTACCGATGCCAAAGTGCCTGAGTTTATCGAGTTTATTGTAAAAGATATGCCCAACCTCAATTACTTTACAGGTGCTGAATTTAAAAGCTTCACCACTCATATCGGTCGATG
>CAIJZF010000340.1 GCA_903825095.1 uncultured Bacteroidota bacterium
AGTCCTTTTTATGTAAAGCCAAGACTAAGTTTAAGTTTAATAAAATGGGGGTTGCAGTTTATGAAAGAAGCTACTCCTGAAAAAGTAGAGCGTGCGGCCATTCCATTAAGAGATTTCGCATTTTTAAGTCAAGATTGTTACAAGCAGTGGGAGACCTTGCCTCAATTTAAATTTGCTTATGAACATAAAGGCTTGCTTGAAATATTTCAAACAGAAAAAGCAGCAGAGCATTCTAGACATTTAGTACATAGAGCACATGAATTAGGCTTAACCGATACCAAGTTGTTAAATCAACAAGAATTATTTGCCATGGAGCCTAATCATAAATTAAATGCAATGGGCGCCATTTACTTTGCATGTGATGGGCATTTGTATCCTGCTAAATTAATGCATCAATTAATTGATGATTTAAAAAGCAAGGGTGTTCAATTTAAAATGAATGAAGCGGTTGTTAATTTTGAAAAGGGTGGCGGAAGAATTAATTCAGTTATAACAAATACGAATAAATATAAGGCCGATGCAGTGGTGATGGCAACTGGTTCATGGAGTAGAGAGTTAGCAGAGCAGTTAGATATTAATTTACCATTAATGCCAGGCCGTGGTTATTCAATTACTTTAGAAGACACCCCTTATAGAACCAATTACCCCGCTGTATTTATTGAAGGGCGTGTGGCTATCACACCTATGGATACCAATAAAATGCGCTTTGGAGGAACCATGGAAATTACTACCACCAATGCTGCGCCAAGAATTAATAGAGTAGTGGGTATTTTAAAAGCTGTTAAGAGGTATTTTCCTGAATTCGATATACCGGTTCCAACGATGGACAAGGTTTGGTATGGTTACCGCCCTTGTTCTGCCGATGGATTACCTTATCTTGGTAGAACTAAAAAATGGAACAATTTAGTAATGGCTACCGGACATTCCATGGTGGGATTAAGTTTAGGAGCTGGCACGGGTAAATTAGTTTCAGAAATTATAGATGAAAAACCAACCAGCATTGACATTCGCTTTTATAATCCAGAAAGATTTGATCATTAATGAAATTTAACGCTACTCAAATACCCTATCGTGCCACTGGATTGTTTAGCAATTTGGTGAATGATTATATGGAGGCTAAAGGAACAGCTCAAAATTTTGTTGAATATAATGCAACTTTAGAAGGGTATAAAAAAGCAATTAAGCAAAGAACTTCTTTTCCTACGAATAGAAAAGTATTGGTGGAGGTTTTGCAAAATCAGTATACTCAATTAGAAAAAGATATTAATGATTCTATTTCGCTAAATAATAAAAGTCTAAATAATAAAGGCCTAAATAATAATGCGCTAAATAATTCGCTAAATACTAAAGAGGCTTTTACATTAGTTAACGATAATCTGAGCTTATTATTGAAAGAAAATACTTTCACTGTCACTACTGCGCATCAGCCTAATATTTTCACCGGCCCTCTTTATTTTATTTATAAAATAATTCATGCTATTCAATTAGCAGCCGAGCTTAAAAAACAATTTCCTACAAATAATTTTGTACCAGTTTATTATATGGGATCTGAGGATGCCGACTTGCAAGAAGTTGGTTCTTATAATTTAGCAGCACAAGCTTACCAGTGGAATACAAAACAAAAAGGGGCCATTGGAAGAATGAAGGTAGATGACGAGCTCATTCAATTATTACAAAACCTAGAAGGTTATTGGTCTGTAAAGCCATTGGGTAAAGAGGCTTTGGAGGTTTTAAAACAAGCTTATCAAAAGGGCAAGACTATATCAGAAGCTACTTTAGCACTAGTGCATGCCTATTTTGGACAATATGGCCTTGTAGTTATTCAGCCCGATGATGCGAAATTGAAATCGCTTTTCATTGATGTAATGGAAAAGGAATTAAGAACAGGGTTTTCTCAAAAAGCTATAGGGGCTACTAAAGAAAAATTAGCAAGTACTTATCATGTACAGTCCGATGGCCGTGATTTGAACTTATTTTATTTAAAAGAGAATACAAGAAATAGAATTGAAAAAAAAGAGGCAGCTTATATTGTAGTAGATACCGATATTCGTTTCACAGAGGAAGAGATTGTGAAAGAATTACACGCAAATCCTGAAAGATTTAGCCCCAATGTAATTTTAAGAGGGGTTTATCAAGAAACAATACTTCCTGGTGTAGCCTTTATTGGCGGAGGAGGGGAACTAGCTTATTGGATGGAGCTTAAAAATGTATTTAATGAAGTGAAAGTGCATTATCCAATTTTGCAATTACGTAATTCTTTTATGCTGATGAATGAAAAGCAAACAGCAAATTGGAATACATTAGGTTTTACTTTAGAACATTTATTTAAGCCTGTATTGGAATTAGAATTAGAATACATTAAAAGTCAAACAAAGGAAAATTTAG
>CAIJZF010000341.1 GCA_903825095.1 uncultured Bacteroidota bacterium
AGCCGTGTCATACATAGCTTGCACAATACTATACATACCGAATTCTGGATACCGAGTACCTCCTTTGATATCGGCATAATTCATTAAACTATATAAGGCGGGTGTATGTTGTGGAAGGGCTCCTAAAAACAAAACCGGAAACTCCATTAAGGTTTGTATATAAGGATGTTTGAAAAAACGAGCTACATGTTTTTTCATAGATTGAAATACATCTAATTTAAAAATTCCCTTGATTAAATCAATGTCAATAAATTCCTTTAATGAAATACCTGGCTGATGAACAAGTTTACCCACGCCTATATCATATTTGTATTTGGCTTCCTCCATGAATTGGTCCAAAGCCTTAGCAGCACCGGGTTCTACGCTTTCTAATAATGCCGCTAATTCAGTATAATTCGCAGGCATATCCCAGTGCGTTTCATCGAAGTAAACACGGTATGAGGGGTCTAGTCTTTTTAATTTGTAAAAATCGGAAACTTTTTTTCCAAAGGCTGCAAAATACCTTTCAAATACATCGGGCATCCAATACCAACTTGGGCCCATATCAAATGTAAAACCTTCGGCTTCAAATTTTCTGGCGCGGCCTCCAGGTAAATTATGTTTTTCAATAACAGTTACTGACCATCCTTTCTTTGCTAAAAAAGTAGCTACTGACATGCCAGCAAAACCAGCACCAATCACTAATGCTTTTTTAGAAGGGGTGGACATAGTTTAGTATCGTTGAATTTTTTGTTTTAAAATTTTTCTAGCAAAGTGAATTCGACTTTTAATGGTGCCTAATGGCTCATTTAATTCTTCTGCAATTTCATTATACTTATACCCTTCGAAATATAAATTAAAGGGCGTTCTAAATAATTCAGGCAAGTCGTAAATAAGCTGCTTTACTTCTCTCAAATTTAAGTTAGTCACTCCATCATTCAAAACCTTTGTTCTAGTTTGATCAATTAAAAAATCGTTGGGTGAATTATCCAAAACCACAGACTGTTTTGCTTTTTTACGGTAATCATTAATAAAAATATTACGCATAATAGTATACAACCAGGCCTTGATATTGGTACCTACATTATACTTGTCTTTATTAGACAAGGCTCTGTATAAGGTTTCTTGAAATAAATCCTTTGCTGATTCATGATCCTTTGTCAAATTAATGGCAAAGGGTTTTAGAAAATCGGCATTTTCAGTAAGTAATAGGGTGAATTCAGCGTTTGACATATAGTTCTGTTTAACTTTAAGAGAATAAAGCTAAACATAATTATGCTTCAAAATTGTCATTTTGTTTAATTTCTTTAAAAAAAAGTTAAACATTTCGGATTTGGTAAGGCTCAATAACCCCTATTGCCGGGCTATAAGAATTTAAAATACTGATTACCAATATTTTAAGAAAATTAAAGGCTTGGAGCCTAGTAGGCGTAAATCTTCGAAAATAGCTAGCTAGATAGTATTCAGAAACTGAATGGTCTCCGATAAACTTCGTTTAACAGAGATATTGGAGGCTACTTGACCTTTATAGTCTCTTACAATTTGACCTGATAATATGACTGGAGAGCTTTTATTAATTTTAGATAACCCTTCTAGAAACTTATCCAATTTAAATTTCTTCGCTGGAGAGGTGATATGGCAAAATAAATAATCAGGTTTCGTTCTGCTCACTAAAAATTCAAGATCCACCATGGGTATATTGGTACCTAAATAATCTACATATATGCCATTTTGTTTTAATAAAAAATGTACATATAAAATTCCTAATTCATGGAACTCTGCTTCAGGTAAGAATAAAACCACCCTCTTTGTATATTTGGTTACTGGGGTTAATTTTTCAATACCATAAATAATTTTCTGTCTTAAGATATTGGTGGCAAGATGCTCCTGTGCTGGGTTGACATTACTTGTCATCCATAATATGCCTACTCTTTCTAAAAAAGAGAAGATAATTTCTATGATAGTTTTTTCAACACCCTTTTGCGCTATATAATTATCTAGTTGTTGCTCAAAGGCTGGCATATTCAATGAAACCATATCCTTGATCAAATTATTCACTACCCTTTCCTTCTGTGCATCCATCTGATTAATGGTAAGAATTTTTTCTTCCATTTGATCAGGACTCATCTTGTCAATATGTGAAATTTTAAACCCGTATTTATTTAAAAACGAAACGTTTAAAATAACCTTTAATTCAACAGCAGAATAGGTTCTTATATTCGTCTCAGTACGAGAGGGTTGCAGAAACTTATAGCGCTGCTCCCATATACGAATGGTGTGGGCCTTGATCCCAGAAATTTGCTCTAAATCCTTGATTGAATAAGTTGGCATACCATAAGAACAACATATTTATAAAATTGTTCATTTTTTGTTTAAGAAAATAGAAAATAGCTGCTACAAACTAAAAATAGCTACTTTTTTAACTGTCTAAGGTATTCCCCATAGCCACTCTTAGCGTACTTATCAGCAAGTACAAGTAATTGATTCTTATCAATAAAGCCCATACGATAGGCTACCTCTTCTATACAACCAATTTTTTGGCTTTGTCTTTTCTCAATCACCCTTACAAATTCACAGGCATCGGCATAGGAGTCAAAAGTACCTGTATCTAACCAAGCGGTTCCTCTATTCATAATACCCACTTGTAATTTCTTCTTTTCTAAATATACTTTATTGACATCTGTAATTTCAT
>CAIJZF010000342.1 GCA_903825095.1 uncultured Bacteroidota bacterium
TAAACGCATTAATCCAATACCTTCAAAAGCCTTGGCCACTTCTAAGGGGTCTTCGTTGTATATTTTCTTTTGTGCGTAATCTCCTTCGGTTAAACGAACACATTTGCCTTCAATAATATCTATAGCCGGTATAATTTGCATCTAAGTTGTTGTTTTTTATAGTGCTAGGAAATTTTGTATTATTTGTTCGCCTGCATTAGCCGATTTTTCTGGATGAAATTGCACTCCATAAAAATTATCCTTCTGTAAAGCACTACTATAGTCTTGAATATAATGGGTAGTGGCAATAGTATGCTTTCCTAAAGCAGCAAAATAGCCGTGTACAAAATAGGCGAAACTATTTTCTGCAATACCTTTAAATAAGGGGGTCTTCAATGCAGCAATTGTATTCCAACCCATTTGAGGGATTTTAATACTTGGGTCGCTGGTTTCAAATTGCTTTACTTGCTCCTCAAAAATACCTAAACAACTAGTGTTGTTTTCTGTGGAATGTGTACACATTAACTGCATACCTAAACAAATACCTAAAACGGGTTGCTTTAAATTTTTTATAAGTGTATCTAAATTTCTTTCTCTTAAGTATTGCATAGCAGTGCTCGCTTCCCCCACGCCAGGAAAAATAACTTTATCGGCGGTATTTATTTCTTCCATAGAATCTGTAACCATGGCAGACACGCCCAATCTCTCGAGTGCATATAGCACCGATTGAATATTACCTGCATTGTACTTAATGATGACTGTTTTCATTTGTTTATTTACCTAGGCGCTTAAAACACTATTTAAAAATTGGCTAGTACTTGTTTCAATATCCCCGCCTTTAGATAAAACCTGAATATAAGCAGAACCAATAATAGCTCCTTGCGTATGCACAGTGGCTGCATCAAAGGTAGCCTTATCCTTAATGCCAAAACCCACTAAAATGGGATTCTTTAATTGCATGTTTTGTAATTTTTGCAAATACTGGGCAACTAGATTAAAATCCTTTTCTTTCCCAGTGGTGGCAGAAGAACTTACTGCATATAAAAATCCATTTGTTAAGCTATCTAATTTTTTTACTCTTTGCTCGGGTGTTTCTGGAGTCACTAAGAAAATAAAGTCTAAACCATTTTCCTTAATTATTTTTCCATAAGACTGTTCAAATTCAAATAAAGGAAGGTCGGGCAAAATAAGTCCATCAATACCTACTTCTTTTGCTTTTTTACAAAAAGCTTCAAAACCATATTGTAAAATAGGATTCATATAGCCCATTAATATCACAGGAATAGAAATGCTTTTTCGCATATCCTGAATTTGCTCAAATAAAACAGCAATATTCATTCCATTCGCTAAGGCCTTCATACTACTTACTTGTATCACTTCTCCATCGGCTAAGGGATCACTATAGGGCATGCCTAATTCAATAATATCTGCGCCGTTTTTTTGCAAACTTGCCATTACTTTCATAGTGCTATCTAATGCAGGATATCCCGCAGTGCAATACACATTTAAAATGCGCTTTGACTTTTCTTTAAATACTAACTCTAACTTAGACATATTTTTATTTTATGCTTTATAAATGTTCCATATAAGTGGCTAAGTCTTTATCACCTCTACCACTTAAACAAACCACGACCACATCAGAAGCTTTTAAATTCATTTTTGGAAGCACTGAAAAAGCATGCGCCGTTTCTAGTGCAGGAATAATACCTTCTATTTTTGAAAGATGAAATGCGGACTCCAATGCTTCTTCATCCGTGGCACTTAAGAATGTTCCTCTTTTGCTTTCATATAAAAAAGCATGCAAGGGGCCAATTCCCGGATAATCTAAACCTGCAGAAATACTATGCGGCTCCACCACTTGACCATCGCTGGTTTGCATAACTATACTTTTAGAGCCATGTAAAATACCTGGGGTACCTAACTGCGTTGTGGCTGCACTTAATCCTGAATGCACTCCATGACCTGCTGCTTCTACAGCAACAAGTTGAACAGTAGGTTCATTTAAAAAATGATAAAAAGCACCTGCTGCATTACTACCCCCACCTACACAGGCCACCACATGGGTAGGAAGTTCTGTACCTGTTTTTTCTTTTAATTGTTTTCTTATTTCTTCACTAATCACACTTTGAAAACGCGCTACCATATCTGGATAAGGATGCGGCCCTACCACGCTACCTATAATATAATGTGTTTCATTAGGCTCGTTAATCCAAGCTCTAATGGCCTCATTAGTGGCATCCTTTAAAGTTTTACTTCCACTTTTTGCAGGAATAACGGTTGCTCCTAACATTTTCATACGCGCTACATTGGGCGCCTGTCTTTCAATATCTTTTTCTCCCATATATACCACACATTCCATTCCTTTTAAGGCACATACAGTAGCCGTTGCCACACCATGTTGACCAGCACCCGTTTCAGCAATAATTTTTTTCTTGCCTAATTTTTGTGCTAAAATAATTTGACCAATGGTATTATTTATTTTATGTGCCCCTGTATGACAGAGGTCTTCTCTTTTTAAATAAATAGTAGCACCTATTTCTTTACTTAAACGTTCTGCTAAAAAAAGAGGTGTAGGTCTTCCCACATAGTCTTTCAATAACTGTTGAAACTCTGCTTGAAAACTAGGGTCTTGCATAATTTGCAAATACTGCGTTTTCAATGTCTCCACATTGCCATATAACATTTCTGGAATATAGGCTCCCCCAAAAGCACCATAGTAACCTTCTGCTGTAGGGTTTTGATAATTCTCGTTTACATTAAATAAAGGCATCTATAAAAGTTTTAATTAATTCAATATTTTTAATTCCTGGACTTGTTTCAAATTTACTATTCATATCTAAGGCCACTAAATCCTTGCCGGCCGTGGCCGCTTTCAATACTTGTATTCCTTGTACATCATTAATACCAATACCGCCACTTAAGAAAAAAGGTTTATTGAATCGTGTTTTCTTAATAAGCTCCCAATTAAAATGCTGACCCGTGCCTCCATACAAAGCGCTGTCGGTATCAAATAAATAATAAGCAGCCGCATTTTCAAAGGCAGTGAAATTGGGCAGGTCTTTGGAAACTCTAAATACTTTAATAACAGGAAAGGCTTCTTGAATAGTAGCACAATAGGAAGCGTCCTCGTCACCATGTAATTGAATCATATCAAGTCCTGCTTTACGAGCGGTATCTAAAACATTTTCAATAGTCTCATTCACAAATACACCTACTTTTTTAGCGGTAGTTGGTTTAAACGTAGCAATATCTTCTAAACTTAAATTAGCCAGCGCATATCTCTTCGAACTTGGATAAAAAATAAATCCAATATAATGCACGCCTTGGCTAGTAATAGCCTCGGCTTGTTCAATATTTGTTATGCCACAAACTTTAAATTGCATCTTAGTTTGTTTTGATTGCTTTTGTAAATAATTCAAATGCCAATGCCGGATTTTCCTCTTTCATAAAATACTCTCCCATTAAAAAACCATCGAAGCCCTCGTTTTTTAATAATCGATAAGTCTCTTCACTATAAATACCACTTTCAGCAATACTTAATTTCCCTTTAGGTAGTTTATTTTTAAGTTCTAATGAATGATTAATATTCACTTCAAAAGACTTTAAACTTCTGTTGTTTATACCCACAAAATCTACTTCATCGCAAATATGTTCTAGTTCTGTTTCGTCGTGTAATTCTAATAAAACTTCCATACCTAGTTCTTTCGCCGTACCCGCTAATAATTCCGTAGTGGCGGGTGTTAAGCATGAGGCAATTAATAATATCACCGAAGCACCATAAGCCTTTGCTTCAATAATTTGAAACTCATCTATAATAAATTCTTTTCTTAATACGGGTATTTCATTTTGAATGGCAATAGATAAATCATCTAAACTACCTCCAAAAAATTCAACATCCGTTAATACAGATATACCCGCTGCACCATATGCATGGTAGGCTGCTGTTACTTCTTTTACCGAAGCCTTATCATTAATAATGCCTTTAGAAGGGGACCTTCTTTTAAATTCTGCAATAATGCCCGTAGTATCTTGCTTTAATAAATTCGATTTTAAAGAAAGGGCTTGCTTTGAAAATAAGGGCATAGCTTCTAATTGCGAAATACTAATTTCATTTTTACGCGCAGCCACTTCCTTAAACTTATGAGCTACGATAGTTGCTAATATATTCGTACTTATAATTTTACTACTCATTGTAAACTAATTAATTTTTCTAAACTTTTATAAGCAGCTCCCGACTCTAAACTTGAAACAGCCGCTTGAAAAGCTAATTCATAAGTTTCATACTTGCCTGTTACAAATAAAGCCATGGCCGCATTCGATAATACCACTGCATTTTGTGACCAGGTTCCCTTGCCTTGAATAATATTTTTAAAAATGGCAGCCGCCTCTTCCACTGTCTTTCCTCCATGCAACTCTTCACTAAATACTTTTTTCTTACCCAATTGATAAGGTGTCATAATATACTCACCTTTATTATTTATAACTTTTGTATCGGTGGTTAAAGCAATTTCATCATACCCATCTAAACTATGTATTAAGGTAAAATCTTTGCCTATAGACTGTAACAAGTAATTGTAAATTCTTGCCATCTCTAAATTATATACACCAATTAACTGATACTTTGGTTGAGCAGGATTCACAATAGGCCCTAGCATATTAAAAAAAGTACGCACCCCTATATTTCTTCGAATAGGGCCTACCGTTTTTAAAGCAGGGTGAAATAAAGGCGCATGTAAAAAACATATACCCGCCTCTTTTACTTCTTTAGCCAAGGAGGCTTCTTCATTTTTAAATACATAGCCCATTTGCTCCATCACATTCGAAGCACCGCTTACACTAGAAGCGCCATAGTTACCATGCTTCACTACTTTCTGTCCTGCTCCTGCAACTATAAAACAAGCAAGTGTGGATATATTAAAAGTATCCTTCCCATCACCCCCGGTTCCTACTATATCAATTGCATCGTCTACCCCTAAATTCACTTTCACTGCTAAAGAAAGTAAGGCATCTCTAAAACCCATCAATTCTTCAATGGTAATACTGCGCATTAAATAAACCGTCACAAAGGAAGTAATTTCATGTTCATTGTACTTGCCTTGAGAAATTTCCACAAGTACCTCCCTAGCCTGTTCTCTAGTCAAGGTCTTATGCTCAAATAAATATTGTAATAATTTTTTCATACTTATTTTTTTAACCAATTTTTTATAATGGTAGCACCCATGGGTGTTAACACACTTTCTGGATGGTATTGCACCCCTTTCACATCATATTTTTTATGTTCTAAGGACATAATAAAACCTTGATCGTCTTTAGAAGTCACTACTAAATCGGCTGGGAAATTATTTTCATCTACCACCCAACTATGATAACGACCCACATTAAATGTTGTAGGCATTCCTTCAAATAAACTAGATGCAGTAGTAATATGCACAGGTGTTGCTACGCCATGATAGACTTTACTTAAATTAGTTAGCTTCCCTCCAAAATTTTCTCCAATAGCTTGTTGACCCAAACAGACACCGAAAATAGATTTACTAGCTGCGTATTCTTTTAGAAGGGGCAACAACAAACCCGACTCAGAAGGTAAACCCGGACCAGGTGATAATAAAATTTTATCAAAAGCTTTTATATCCTCTAAAGCAATCTCATTATTTCTATGTACTTCCAAAGAAGCCATGGGCGCTATTTCCCTAATCAACTGTACTAGGTTGTAGGTAAAGGAATCGTAATTATCAAAAACCAATATTTTCATTTTCACTTATTTCTATGTTCAA
>CAIJZF010000343.1 GCA_903825095.1 uncultured Bacteroidota bacterium
ATTGTATAAGTACGCGTAGCTCTTTTATTTTTTTCATTGATATAGGTTTCATTTATTTCAATGGGTAAAATTCCTTTTTTGAAATAACCATTATCAATAGCTTGTTTTGCTTTTTGATGTGATGCTAATGCAAAAGCATCTTGATCTTCTCTTGAAATATTATATTCATTGGCAACTGCTTCTGCAGTAAGCCCCATTGATAAATAATAATCGGGCTCGTCTACAGTAATGGAATACGCTGGAACCGTTTTCCAGCCTGCGGTAGGGACCATTGACATGGATTCAGTTCCACCTGCAATAATACAATCGGCCATCCCTGTTCTTATTTTTGCAGTGGCCATGGCAATACTTTCTAAACCACTTGCACAGTATCTATTAATAGTAATTCCAGGTACTTCAATGCCTAAAGCCTTCGCTGCAATAATTCTTCCAAACTGTAATCCTTGTTCTGCTTCAGGAACTGCATTGCCCACAATTACATCATCTACTAATTTTGGATCAACAGCAGGTAAAGTTTTCATTAAACCTTTTATGACTTCAATGGCTAATTCATCGGAACGCATGAACCTGAAACCACCTTTTTTACTTTTTGTAACAGCTGTTCTAAAGCCTGCAACGATATACGCTTCTTGCATAAAATAAGAATTTTAACACCCTAAATGTAGTCATTTTTGTAAAAAGTTGTTTATGCAACTAAATATTTCATCGTAAATTTGTGGCATGTGGTATCCTATAGCGCGCAACCTTCTATTTATGCTCCCGCCCGAAACGGCGCATAGCATATCCATGCAAGGTTTGCACCATGCAGCCTCTATCCCTTTTATAAAAAAACAGCTGGCTGCTCAATTTCAATATCCAGAAAAAAACCTTGCTAAAACCTGCTTCGGGCTTCATTTTCCCAACCCCGTAGGATTAGGCGCTGGTTTCGATAAAAACGCTGCCTATTTAAATGAATTGGAAATGCTAGGTTTTGGATTTGTTGAAATTGGCACTGTGACACCGAAACCACAGGCAGGCAATGCACCACCTCGTTTGTTTAGAATACCCGACCAAAAAGCCTTAATTAATAGAATGGGTTTTAACAATGAAGGGTTAGACATTATTTCGAAAAGATTAAAAGATAGAAAAGCAAAAAATAATTCCCCTTTAATTATTGGTGGCAATATTGGAAAAAATAAAGTCACAGAAAATAGAGATGCCTGGAAAGATTATTGCGCCAACTTTAAAGGATTGGAAGAAGTGGTAGATTATTTTGTAGTGAATGTAAGTTCCCCCAACACGCCGGGACTTCGAGAACTGCAAGAAAAAGAATCATTAAGAAAAATATTCTTGGAATTACAAAACTTAAATAAAAATAGAAAACCTATTTTATTAAAAATTGCACCCGATTTAGAAAGGGCTGCATTAGATGATATTATTGCATTAACCAATGAAGTAAATATTGATGGGCTCGTGGCCACCAATACCACCATTGATCGTGGCTTATTAAATACACTTAATCAAGAGAAAGCAAAAAAAATAGGTGCCGGTGGATTAAGTGGCCAACCACTATTAGAAAAATCAAACGAGGTATTAAATTATTTACATAAAGGATTGTCGGGTCGTGTACCTATTATTGCTAGCGGTGGTATTTTCACAGGCGCCGATGCGGAGTCTAAAATAAATGCAGGCGCTTCCCTAGTTCAAATTTGGACAGGATTTATTTATGAAGGTCCGATGATTGTAAAAAATATTTGTCAACACCTAAGCGCCCATAAATAATTATGATCACCATCCAAAGTTTTTGCTTTAGCGCTTTTCAAGAGAATACTTATGTTTTATACAATGAGTTAAAGGAAGCTATTATTATTGATCCAGGTTGTTATACCCAAATAGAAGAAAAAATATTATCTGATTTTATTCGTAAAGAAAATTTAAAGCCCACCCTATTATTAAATACGCATTGTCATTTAGACCATGTCTTTGGTAATAATTATGTTAGTGAAACCTATGGACTTACTGCCCATATTCATCCCAATGAACAAATTGTATTAGACCGTTTACCAGAGGCTGCTGCTAAATGGGGAGCACCTACGGAAGCCTACAAAGGTCCCATACAATATATTCAAGAAGGTGAAATGATTCAGTTTGGCAGCGACTCATTCAAGGTATTACTAACCCCCGGGCATTCTCCAGGAAGTGTTTGTTTCTATCATGTAGAACAAGATTTTATGATTGGTGGAGACCTTATTTTTAAAGATGGTGTGGGTCGAACCGACTTACCAGGGGCCAACCCTCAAGACTTAATAAAAAGTATACGCGAACAAATATTTCCTTTACCAGATACACTTACTATTTATTCAGGGCATGGGCCTGAAACTACTTGGGGTAGAGAAAAAGAGCATAACCCCTATATTAAATATATTAGTAGCCAATCTTAACCTATAGATAGTACTTAGTTAACAATTTGATAACCTAAACCCACTTCATAGATCTGACATATAAAGGGTAATTTTGCACTTATAACTATGGAAGCACCTATAAAAATATTGATTGCAGACGACGAGCCAGATATCATTGAAATTATCAGCTTTCATTTAAATAAGTTGGGCTATGAAGTAGCCACTGCTAAAGATGGCAGCGAAGCCATTGAAAAAGCCAATTCATTTGCACCAGACTGTATTATTTTGGATGTAATGATGCCCAAGAGAACTGGATTTGAAGTTTGTGAATATTTAAGAAGTCAAAAACAATTTGACAAAACACTTATAGTATTACTAACTGCCTTAAACGATGAAGCTTCCCATATTAAAGGATTAGAATTAGGAGGTGATGATTTTATTAGCAAGCCTATAAGCCCTAAAGTTTTAGTAAGTAGAATTACTGCTTTATTTAGAAGATTACAACCTACAGAATCAGATAAAAAAATTATTAATGCTGGCGATTTAATGATTGATATTAGTCAATATAAAACAGTCTTAAAAGGGGTCACACATGTACTTGCCAAAAAAGAATTTGAGTTATTATACTTATTAGCCGCACAACCCGGACGCGTTTTTTTAAGAGGTGAGATATTGTCTCAGGTATGGGGCAACGATGTGATTGTGGGAGACCGCACCATTGACGTACACATTAGAAAAATTAGAGCCAAATTAGGCATCGACTGCATCACCACTGTAAAAGGGGTAGGCTACAAATTCGATTATTAGATCAATTTATTAAATCAATGAATTAAATCGATTATTAGGAAGATTTAATACCTTCATACTGCCTCTGTGAAGGAGGCTTTGTTTACATGTTTAAAGAAAAGAACTTATCGCCCAAACAATTGGCGGCACTCACTGCGCTACTAATAGCTACCTTAATAGCTTTAAGCATTTTCATGCTTTTTTCGAATGCAAAATTGTGTATTACCTATTTTATTGTAAGCTTTATTAGTATCTATTTTTTAATGGGTCAACTTTTAGAATATTTTATTTATCGTAAAATAAAATTAATCTATAAACTTATTTCTCAAACCAAGGCCAGTAAAAGAGAAGAGGCTTATCAAAAATATGTACTACCTCAAAAAGGTATTGACGATGTAAGAGAAGATGTAGAAGAGTGGGCAGCTCAAAAAACAAAAGAAATTCAAGACTTGCAATCGAATGAAGCTTTTAGAAAAGAATTTTTACAAAATTTATCCCACGAAATTAAAACCCCCATTTTCGCCATTCAGGGTTATTTAGAATTATTAGGTGACGGTGCCATGGACGATGCTATTACAGGTCCCAAATTTGTAAAACAGGCGCAGTCTAATGTGCAAAGGCTTGTTCAATTATTAAGCGATGTAGATGCTATAACCAATTTAGAAATTAATAAAGACCCCATTTTAAAACAGTCTTTTATTATTCAAGATATTATAAATGAGGCGGTGAATAATTTAAGTGTGAAATGGATTAAAAAAAATATTCAGTTTCAATTTAAAAAAGGATCCGAAACACCTACCTATGTTTTTGCGGATAAAAATAAAATTTATCAAGTAATAGTGAATATTTTATCGAACGCTGCTAAATACGGAAAGATAGATGGCCAAATTACGGCAAGTGTTTATAAAATGGAGGACCAAAAAATACTCATTGAAATAAGTGATGATGGGACGGGCATTGCAGAAGAACATCTGCCCCGTTTATTTGAAAGATTTTACCGAACCGATGATGCAAGGAACCGTGAAATTGGAGGTACTGGCTTAGGTCTTGCTATTTGCAAGCATATAATAGAGGCACAGGGAGAAACCATTCATGTGAGAAGCAAAGTGAATGTGGGCACCACACTTGGATTTACCCTAGCAAGCAAAGCATAATTTTCGTTACTTTTGTTGCAAATAATTTTGAATGCAAACAATTCTTGTTACAGGCGGGACTGGCTATATTGGCGCTCATACCATTGTGGATTTAATAGAGAATGGATTTGAGGTTATCTCTGCCGATAATTTATCAAGATCATCTGCTGAGAGTTTAAAAGGCATTGAAAAAATTACAGGAAAAAAAATTAAAAATTACGAGATTGATTTAACCGACAAAAAAGCGGCGGAGCAAATTTTCATCCAACATAAAAACATTACAGGTATTATTCATTTTGCAGCTTATAAAGCGGTAGGTGAATCGGTTGAAATGCCACTTGAGTATTATCAAAATAATATTAGTTCTTTAATTAATCTTTTACAATTAGCAGTTCAGTACCAAGCTAAACATTTTATTTTTTCTTCCTCTTGCACTGTGTATGGCAATCCCGATAAAATTCCTGTCACAGAACAAACTCCTTTAAAAACAGCAGCCTCCCCTTATGGAGCCACTAAGCAAATGGGTGAAACCATTGTACATGATACAGCTATAGCGCATCCAATCTCTACTATCTTACTTCGTTATTTTAATCCAGTAGGCGCCCACCCTTCTATTGCTATTGGCGAGTTACCTATTGGTCGTCCTCAAAACTTAGTGCCCGCTATTACTCAAACTGCTATTGGTAAATTACCAAAGATGCAAGTGCATGGAAACGATTATGACACAAGAGACGGAAGTTGTATTCGTGATTATATTCATGTTTGCGATATTGCACATGCGCATACTTTAGCTTTACAACATTCTATTAAAGAAAATAAAATTAACACTACTGAGATTTTTAATTTAGGGACAGGCAATGGTATATCTGTATTAGAAGCCATTGAAGCATTTGAAAAAGTATCGGGTGTAAAATTAAATTACGAGATTGGACCAAGAAGAGCGGGTGATATTGTGGCTATTTATGCCAATAATGACTATGCTGTTCAAAAATTGGGCTGGAATTGTAAATTTGATTTAAGTGAAATGATGCGCACGGATTGGGAATGGGAAAAAGCAATTGCAGGAAAATAATTATGCTGAATTATTGCTTCACTAACATCTTCTCCGCATTCTCTGCTACTTGAAGTGCTTCAATAAATTCTTCAATCTCTCCATTAATTACTGCATCTAAATTGTAAGAAGTAACCCCTACGCGGTGGTCTGTAACTCTACCTTGTGGCCAATTATAAGTTCTAATTTTAGCACTTCTATCTCCGGTAC
>CAIJZF010000344.1 GCA_903825095.1 uncultured Bacteroidota bacterium
ATAATTATGAAAATTTTACAGGCTTTAGTTTTCAACGTAATTATGGAGCAACGGTATTTAGTTTTTTCGAATAGTTAAAACGAAATCTATGTTAAAGTCGGATGCTAGAAAAGAACTCTTAGAGAAAAGAAAAAATTTAACGGCTACTGATTGCCTTAAATGGGACGACTTACTACTTATACAATTTCAAAAATTAGACTGGTCGAATGTTTCTTGCGTGGCTAATTTTTATCCTTTAGAAAATAAGAATGAGCCCAATAGTTTGCTTTTTGCGAGCTATTTAAAAACCATGGTGCCTGGTATTCAAATAGTGTATCCTGTGGTGGACGAGAATAAAACCACTATGCAATTTTACAAAGAAACAGAAACGGTTCGTTTCAATGAATGGGGTATAGCAGAACCATTCGCTACAGAAAAAGTAGATCCTACTTCAATAGATGCAGTCATTGTTCCTTTAATTGGCTTTGATAGGCAAGGACACCGTATTGGATTTGGGAAAGGTTTTTATGATAAATACTTTGAAAACTACCCTAAACATAGGCCTAGAATAGGGGTTTCCTATTTTGAGCCTATTTCAAATATCCAAGATACCCATGAATTTGATGTACCTTTGACCCATTGTATTACGCCTTGGAATAGTTATGAATTTTAACAATGTATTTTTAAAATCCTTTAGAGTTTTACTTTTACCATTTGCACTTATCTATGGTTGGATTGTTTTTGTAAGGAATTGGATGTATGCTAAGCAGTATCTCAAATCAACTTCATTTAATGTTCCCCTTATTTGCATTGGTAATTTATCTATGGGAGGGACGGGTAAATCGCCGATGGTAGAACATCTGCTTTCCATCCTATCCGAAGAATATAAAATAGCTACTTTAAGTAGAGGGTATAAAAGAAAAACTAAAGGATATGCTTTAGCGAATGAGGCTTCTACTGCTTTAGAAATTGGAGATGAACCGATGCAGTTTCATTTAAAATTTCCAAATGTAGCTGTTTCAGTAGGAGAAAGACGCATTGAAGCGATGGCGCAATTAATTCAAGATGTACCTAAAGTGGAAGCCATTATATTGGACGATGCTTTTCAGCACCTTGAAATTAAAGCAGGTTTTAATATTTTATTAACCGAGTATGATAATTTATTCTGTGATGACTTTTTTATTCCCACAGGTGATTTAAGAGACGATAGAAAATCGGCAGGCAGAGCAGATATTATTATTGTCACTAAATGCCCGGCTAATTTGTCAGTGGAGGAAAAAGAAGAAATAACAGAAAAGATAGACCCTGCTTTACACCAGAGTTTGTTTTTTACCACCATTGCTTATGGAACACCTTATCATATTTACAACCCTTCCGATCAATGGGTTTTAACTTTAAGGGATGAAGTGTTACTAGTATGTGGAATTGCCAACCCCTTACCTTTAAAAAATTATTTACACGAAAACACCAATACGTATTATCAATTGTGTTATAACGATCATCATATTTTCTCTATTGAAGACTTACAAGAAATAAAAGAAAAATTAGATGATATTCAATCAAAAAGCAAACTAATATTAACAACAGAAAAAGATGCTGTAAGACTGGTAAAATATACAGAAGAGCTTCATGCCCTTCCATTATATGTATTACCTATAAAGCCAAAATTTTTATTTGAAGCGGAGAATATTTTTAATGAACTCGTTAAAAATTATGTTGCACAATTTTACAAAAAAATAAATGGGAACTAGAAAAAACGACAAGAAGTCGAAAAATACAAAAACAACAACAAAGCATACGCATATCGTTACCTCTTATAAAGGGGTATTAGATATTGCGAAATCGGGTATGGGGTTTGTGATGGTATCAGGTTTGGAAAACGATATATTGGTTTATCCAAACGATTTTAACACCGCCTTAAAGGGCGATGAAGTAAGTGTGAAAATCACAAAAATTAGACAATCTTCCGGAAAGAAAGAAGGTAAAATATTAGAAGTACTTAAAAGAAAACAAGTTTCTTTTGCGGGCAC
>CAIJZF010000345.1 GCA_903825095.1 uncultured Bacteroidota bacterium
ACTAGAGTGGGGGAATGATAAAATGCTTGACTTAGCCTCTTTCACAAATGATGAGTTGGTTTTAATAGATACTTGGAATTTTGCAGGTCAAATTGAAAATGTATTTTATACAGAGCCCTTTACTTCTACTTTATTAAAAGACAAACTAGAATCGGCGCTTGCTAAAAAAATAACCAAAACAAAAACGCATTTATTTAAGGTAAAGGCACCTTTATTAAAAAAAGGACAAACCTTATGTATGATTGGGGAGTCAGCAGTATTGGGTAATTGGGATATTGAAAAAAGCTTACCCCTAACAAAAATTAAGGATGCTGATTATAAAGATGCTGTTTATTTTGAATTAGCCTTGGATTTAAAGGAAACTTCTTTTCCCTTAATTTATAAATATGGAGTTTATGATCACAAAAAGAAATTATTTATAAGTTATGAATTGGGCAATAATAGAGTTGTTTATGAACCTGCTAGTAAAAATAAATTAGTTATTTGTAATGATGGTTTTGCCGCCTTGAATAGTACAGAGTGGAAAGGAGCTGGGGTAGCTATTCCTGTATTCTCCTTAAGATCGAATGAAGGTTGTGGTGTAGGTGAATTTTCAGATATTAAATTACTAGTAGACTGGTCAAAAAAAATTGGGCTTAAATTAATTCAGCTACTACCTGTAAACGATGCAACAGCTACCCATACTTGGATGGATTCTTATCCTTATGCTGCTATATCGGCATTTGCACTACACCCACTACTAATAAGAATAGATGAAATGATATTGCCGAAGCAAGAAAGTTTAATTGAATCTTATATTCTTGAAAAAGAAAAATTAAATGCATTAGAGGCAGTCGATTATGAAGCAGTGATGAAACTAAAGTGGAAGGTTTTAAGGACCTTGTTTGATAAAAATGGTAAACATGAATTGGCCTCGGCTAGTTTCACTGAATTTTTTAAAGACAATGCACACTGGTTGGTTTCTTATAGTGCATTTTCTTATTTACGAGAATTGCATGTTACAGTTAATTTTAATGCTTGGCCAACACATTCAAAATACAATGAATTAGCTATTCAAAAATTGGCGGACCCTAAGTCTAGTACTTATTCAGAAATTAGCTTTTACTATTATGTACAATACCATTTGCATTTGCAATTAAAGTCGGCTACTAGGTATGCGCATGATAACGGCATTATTGTAAAAGGAGATATTCCTATTGGTGTGTATAGGTTTGGGGCCGATGCCTGGCAGCATTCAGACTTATTTCATATGGACAGACAAGCTGGCGCTCCTCCAGATGATTTTGCAGTGAAAGGACAGAACTGGGGCTTTCCGACATATAATTGGGAAAAGATGGCCGCTACCAATTATAGTTGGTGGAAACTTCGCTTCGAGCAAATGCGTTTTTATTTTGATGCTTTTAGAATTGATCATATTTTAGGATTTTTTAGAATTTGGAGTATACCTATGCATGCAGTAGATGGTATTATGGGACGTTTTGTTCCTGCTATACCAGTAAGCTTGCACGAGTTTCATAGTAAGGGTATTTCATTTGACGCGCATAGGTTTACTCAACCCTTCATTAATGAAACCAATTTGTTTCAACTATTTGGCTATGATAACGAGTATGTAAAAAATAATTATTTAGAAGCGCTAGGAGATGGGCAGTATACATTCTTGCCTGCTTTTAAAACACAGGTGGAAATTGTGCATCATTTTAAAACCCTACCTAATGACGATTGGCAAAATAAAATACAAGATGGTTTATTGTTTTTACTTACCAATGTAATTTTATTTGAAGATGAAAAGCCGGGGCTATATCATTTCAGATTTAATATAGAAGGCACATCTTCTTTTCAGTCTCTTGATGAAAAAACAAAGAAAATACTAAGAGAACTCTATGTAGATTATTTCTTTGTCAAACAAAACAATGCTTGGGAGAAAGAGGCTTTAGAAAAACTGCCTAATTTAAAAAGAGCCACTAATATGCTTATTTGTGGTGAGGATTTAGGATTAGTGCCCGCTTGTTTACCTGAAGTAATGAAGCAGTTAGGCATTTTAAGTTTGGAAGTACAAAGAATGCCTAAGGCAAACAATACCTTATTCTTTAATCCAAAAGATGCCCCTTATTTAAGTGTAGTTACACCTTCCTCTCATGATACAAGTACTTTAAGAGGATGGTGGGAGGAAGACCCTTCTAAAACACAGCAATTTTTTAAAGAACAATTAGAACAGTCTGGAGAAGCACCTAAATTTTGTGAGCCTTGGATTAACAAAGCCATACTTATTCAACATTTATATTCGCCCGCCATGTGGTCAATATTTCAATTGCAAGATTATTTAGGCGTAGATGCAAAATTAAAAAAGGAAGACCCCCATGCTGAAAGAATTAATGAACCAGCAAATCCTAAACATTATTGGCGCTATAGAATGCATCTTAGTTTAGAAACCCTAATTGCTTCAAAAAGCTTTAATGAACAGTGGGCTATAGCCATTAAAGAATCTGGCCGCTAAATAGGCCTATTTAGTATCTTAGCTAAAATTTTAAAAGTGCAATTAGATTTTTGGGAACAACAACTACCATTTGAATATCCATTCACCATTTCTAATGGAAGAACTAAAACGCATCAGCATAGTTTGATGATAAGATTGTCTTTAGGCAATTGGCAGGGTTATGGAGAAGCGCCAGCCATTGTTTATTATAATGTCACAGTGGAATCAATGATGGAGCTTTTAGAGAAAAATAGAAAGCTTATTGAAAAATTTGCATTGATAGATCCCGAACGCTTCTGGCATTTTTTACATCATTTATTTCCCAATGATCCCTTTTTAGTTTCAGCATTAGATATGGCTGGCTGGGATTTATTCGGGCAAATGAAAAAACAGCCAATCCATGAAATATGGAATACGCCTTGGAATGAACAAACGCCTACACCTATTTGTGATTATACCTTGGGTATTGATACCACTACTAAGATGGTGGAGAAAATGAAAGCACATCCATGGCCAATTTATAAAATTAAAGTAGGTACCGATTATGATATTGAAATGATTACAGCGCTGCGTGCACATACAAGTGTACCACTTCGTGTAGATGCCAATGCAGGATGGACTACTGAAGAAGCCTTACAAAAAATTCCAGCCTTAGCAGATTTAGGGGTGGAATTAGTGGAACAACCTTTAGCAAAAGATAATTGGGAAGGAATGGCGCAACTAAAAGCAGCTTCAGCACTTCCTTTATTTGCAGATGAGTCCTGTGTGTTTGAAAAAGATGTAGCTACTTGTGCGAATTATTTTCATGGCATTAATATTAAACTCACTAAATGTAGTGGCCTTACACCAGCAAATAGAATGATTAAAGAAGCGAAAGCCTTAGGCATGAAGGTAATGATGGGTAGCATGAATGAATCGGTGATTGGTTCTGCTGCTATTGCGCAGTTCTTGCCACAACTTGATTATGTAGATATGGACGGCCCCTTACTTATGACAGAATTAAATGCAGTAGGGCTTGATTATAATATGGAAAATAATAAGGGTAAGATAATCCCATTAACTAAACCGGGATTAGGGGTTCAATTTCGAATGCCGTTTAAAAAATAAGTATGACACCAGAACGCAGTGAAAAATTATTAAAAGTATTAAGTAAGCGTCAAGCAAATTTGACAGTAGTACTTGAGAATGTGCAAGACCCGCATAATGTGTCTGCGGTGATGCGTACTTGCGATGCAGTGGGTATTCAAGATATATATGTAGTGACTACAAAAATACCTAGACATAAAAAATGGGGCTATAGAAGTAGTAGTAGTGCTTTAAAGTGGTTAACCATTCATGAGTTTGATTCATTAGAAGAATGCGTGAAAGAGCTGAGAACTAAATTCACTAAAATATTAACCACACATTTATCCAGTGATGCAGTAAGTCTTCACGATATTAATTTCACAGAGTCGGTGGCCCTCGTTTTTGGTAATGAACATGCAGGGGTAACGGAAGAATGTAGAAACTTAGCCGATGGTAATTTTATTATACCACAAATGGGCATTATTCAAAGCTTAAATATATCGGTGGCCTGTGCAGTGAGCATTTACGAAGCCATGAGACAGAAAATGAATGCAGGGCATTATGAGAAGGCTTCCTTGCCTCAAGCGCAAATGGATAGTTTATTAACGCAGTGGGGATTTGAAGAAGAAACCCCTGAAGTGTATAATAGTTCTAAGTTGAAAAGGTCTTAAATACTCACTAGTTACATTTGTTCTGGAACTGCAATACCTAAAGCGCTCATTGCTTTTTGCAAAGTAGCCGCTGTTAAAATACCCAATTGAATTCTTAATTGTTTTTTAATTTCCGATTCTGCATTAGAAATAGAATGTTCGGCGTAAAAGGTATTGAATAATTTAGCCAAGTTAAAAGCGTATATGGCAATTTTAGAAGGGTCTAAGTTTTCAGCAGCCTCATTCACCATAGCAGGGAAGGTGGAAAGTTCAATGGCTAATTGTTTTTCTAAAGGCAATAGCTCATTATTAGTAAGATCTACAGTGGTACCTGTTTTTCTTAATATACTTTTAATACGCGCATGGGTGTATTGAATAAAAGGCCCGGTGAAGCCATGAAAATCAATACTTTCTTCTGGGTTGAATATCATTTTCTTTTTAGGATCTACTCTTAATAAGAAAAATTTAAGGGCGCCCAGTCCAATAGTATTATATAGTTCAGTTAATTGCTCGCTAGTAAAATCGGAAACCTTGCCTAAGGCTTCTGTTTTTTCTTTAGAGATATTAATCATCTCGTCTACTAAATCATCTGCATCTACCACAGTGCCTTCGCGGCTTTTCATTTTACCGGTAGGAAGTTCCACCATGCCATAGCTTAAATGGTAAATACCATCTGCAGCAGGTTGTTGTAATTTTTGACAAATTAATTTTAAAACTTTGAAATGATAATTTTGTTCATCACCCACTACATAAATACTGGCATCGGTATTAAATTCTTTTTGTTTTAATTGAGCTAATCCAATGTCTTGTGTCATATACACAGAAGTACCATCTTTACGACGCACAATTTTTTCATCTAAGCCATCAGGTGTTAAGTCTATCCAAACAGAACTATCTTCTTTTTGATAAAATACTTTTTTAGTAAGTCCTTCTTCTACTAATTCTTTTCCTAATAAATAGGTATTGCTCTCGTAATAGGTTTTGAAAAAATCAGAACCAATTTTTTTATAAGTCACTTCAAAGCCTTCGTACACCCATGCGTTCATCTTCTTCCATAAGTCTAGGGTAGCGGCGTCGCCTTGTTCCCATTTCAATAACATTTCTTGAGCGCCTTTTAATATAGGGGCTTCTTTTTCTGCCATTTCTTGCATCATACCACCCGCTACTAATTCAGCTACTTGGGCTTTATAGGCATCGTTGTATTTAACATAGTAATCTCCCACAAAGTGGTCGCCTTTTTTATGAGTTGATTCTGGTGTTGCTCCATTTGCAAATAATTGCCAAGCAATCATACTTTTACAAATATGAATACCTCTGTCATTTACAATACAAGTTTTCACTACTTCATGTCCTTGCAGTTTTAAAATTTCTGCAATACTCCATCCTAAAAAATTATTTCTTAAATGACCTAAGTGTAAAGGCTTATTGGTATTAGGGGAGGAGTACTCCACCATAATTTTTCTTTTATGCTCCACGGCAGGCATTAACGCATTAGGGGATAAGTTTTTTATAAACTCAAACCAATAGTCGTTACTAATTGTAAAATTTAAAAACCCTTTTACAATATTGAACTTAGTAATTATACTAGGTAGCGCCTTTTGCATAGCATTGCCTAATTCATTACCTACAACTTCGGGGTTCTTGCCTAATTGCTTTACAAAGGCGAATAAGACAATAGTATAGTCTCCTTCAAATTCAGGTTTAGTAGCATTTACTAATACTTGATCAGGTTCTATTTTAACCTGGTATAAGCTATCTAAGCTTGCAGATGTGGTCTGCTTTAAAAGAGTTATTAAATTCATAAATTGGGCTTGCCTATGGCAAAAGTAATTAATTAAGATTATCTTAGCGCATTGATGTTGAAACTACACGACTTTATTAGCAAAGTTATTCTTGGAATGATAGATTGGTTTTATCCGCTTTTCAAGAAAATGATGCCCTTAAAAACTTTCAGATACGCTGCCTGTGGTGGTGCGAATACGATATTAGATATTAGCTTGTTCTTCGTTTCTTATAATTACATCCTACATAAAGAGATAATTAATATAGGCATGCTTAGCATTAGCCCCCATATTGCTTCCTTTATCATTTCTTTCTGCATCACCTTTCCTATAGGCTTTTATTTAAGCAGGTATGTGGTATTCCAAGAAACCACCGTCACTAAGAGTAAGCAACTCATGAAGTATTTCATTGTAGTGCTAGGCTGTGTGCTACTTAATTATGGCTTTTTAAAGCTATTTGTTGACTATTTGGGTTGGTATCCTACCATGGCTAAGATCGTCACCACCTTTTTTGTGGTTATTTTCAGCTATACCAGTCAAAAGAACTTCACTTTTAAGGGTTCCAATAAGCTCTAATTCTCTGCCTTTTCTACCCCTTTTTGGGGTTTATATGTCAATTAGGGCCCCCATAAACTACTATTTACTGCCATATATGACAAATTTGCACCTCTAGGCAGGCTTACCCATTATGGCATAAAGATTGACTATACTAGTGTAATTAAACATTGAAAATCAAGCATTATGGCAAAAATTATAGGAATTGACTTAGGTACGACCAACAGTTGCGTATCGGTAATGGAAGGTGGCGAACCAGTGGTGATCGCTAATGACGAGGGTCGTAGAACAACCCCTTCGGTAGTAGCCTTCTTAAAAAATGGCGAGCGTAAAGTGGGAGATCCTGCTAAGCGTCAAGC
>CAIJZF010000346.1 GCA_903825095.1 uncultured Bacteroidota bacterium
AATTTTTTTAAAAAAGCTTGACTATCGTCACTTATGACCTTTATCATTGTTTCAGAAGCATTTTCAGCACCTTTTTTGATAAATCACTTAGACTCATATTAAAGTCATTTATAAGTTTTAAAATTTACATATGATTGATTTTACCTCAATTGACCTCTTACCCATCTTCATTTTTAGGTTTTGAATAAATTTTATACCCCAATTTTTAAGTAAATTGAATTGTTATTTAACAAATCATCAAAGCAATCAATTATGCCATCAGCAAATCATTTTGACGCCATTGTTATAGGTTCTGGAATTTCAGGAGGTTGGGCCGCGAAAGAACTATGTGAAAAAGGTTTAAAAACTTTAGTGCTTGAAAGAGGCCGTAATGTTGAACATATTAAAGACTATCAAGGCACGGAAAAAGAACCTTGGGAATTAGAACATCGTAATGCAATAACAGAAGAAGATAAAAAAAATTCTCCTATACAAAGTAGATGTTATGCTTACGACGAAGTGTCCAAAAAGTTTTTCGTCAACGATGTAGAAAACCCTTACGTGGCCACTAAACCTTTTGATTGGATTAGAGGTAATCATGTAGGAGGACGTTCTTTAATGTGGGGCAGACAATCTTACCGCTTAAGTGATTTAGATTTTGAAGCCAATGCAAAAGATGGATATGGAACCGATTGGCCAATTAGATACAACGACCTTGCCCCTTGGTATAGTTATGTTGAAAAATTTGCGGGCATTAGTGGTAATAGAGATGGTGTTTTTAATTTACCCGATGGTGAATTTCAACCACCGATGGAAATGAATGTGGTAGAAAAAATGGTAGCACAAAACCTAAAAACAAAAATGGGCAGGCCAATGATTATTGGAAGGTCTGCTAACCACACTGCAAAAATTGGCACTAGAGGCCCTTGTCAATTTAGAAATAAATGTCATCAAGGTTGTCCCTTTGGCGGATACTTTAGTTCCAACGCCGCTACCCTTCCGGCAGCTGCTGCAACGGGTAATTTAACTTTAAGACCCGACGCTATTACTACAGAAATTTTATATGATAAAGAAACAGGCCGGGCCAAAGGGGTACGCATATTAGACGCCAATACTAATTTAACAGAAGAATACTTCGCAAAAATAGTTTTCTTAAACGCATCTACTTTAGGCACTGCACATATTTTATTAAGTTCTGTTTCAGAAGTATTCCCTAATGGTTTTGGCAATAGTAGTTTGCAAGTAGGCCATAATTTAATGGATCATCATTATGGTGTTGGGGCTTATGGAGACTATGATGGATTTCAAGATGTATACACTTATGGCCGCAGACCCAATGGAATTTATATTCCAAGATTCAGAAACTTAGATGGAGGATCTTCTGCAGGTTATTTAAGAGGATTTGGTTATCAAGGGGGCGCGTCAAGAAATAGAGGTGAAGAAAATGGAATTGGAATTGAATTAAAACAAAGTGTTACAGAACCTGGTAAATGGAGTATTGGTTGGGGCTCTTGGGGTGAACATTTACCTTACTATGAAAATAAAGTAACGCTAGATAAAAATAAAAAAGATAAATGGGGACTAGCTGCTTTAAATATAGATTGCGAGTTTAAAGAAAATGAAAAAAAGATGCGCATTGATATGAGAAACAGCGCTGCTGAAATGCTAGAAGCTGCAGGAATTAAAAATGTAGGTTCTTATGACAATATGCCTGCACCTGGTTTTTGTATTCATGAAATGGGCACAGCACGTATGGGTAAAGATCCTAAAACATCTGTTTTAAATAAATGGAATCAATTGCATGAAGCTAAAAATGTATTTATAACCGATGGATCGGCCATGGCTTCTTCTGCCTGTCAAAATCCATCACTTACTTATATGGCATTAACTGCAAGAGCTGCCGACTTTGCTGTAAGTGAATTAAAAAAAGGAAACTTATAAAGTTTCCTTTTTTATACTTACTGTATTTTATACTTACTATATTTTAAACTTAGAATGTTGTATACTTACTAAAATATTAATGCTGTTTATTCCTACTATTAATTTCTGCGTCTAATATTAGAGGCTCCAGATGAGGTCGATTCTTTTACATTCGGATTACCTCTATAATTAATATCGCTAGCACCACTAGAACTGGCTCTTAAAATTTCTGTAACATTTGCATTTACATGACTTGCACCCGATGCATGTAAAATGGCACCCTTTGCCGTTAAATTATATAATTTGGCATCGCTAGCACCCGATACTTCAACTGCTAAATCATCTACATTTCCTGTTAATTCAATACTAGATGCGCCACTTCCATCAATATCAATATTATTAGCAGTTACTTCTCCTTTGTAATCAGAGGCACCGGTTAATTGATACATTAAAGTACCTGCCTTTATATTTCCTTTAAAGTCTGAAGCCCCCGATAATTTAATTCTTATTTTAGGAGACTCAATGGTATTTACTAAATGTACATTACTTGCGCCTGAAGCTGTTAGTGCATCTATATCTTTAATACTTACATAGGCCTTGGTTTTATAATTGCCCCATTTTCTCCAACTCATCCAAGTTCCTTTATCTCCTAGTCTTA
>CAIJZF010000347.1 GCA_903825095.1 uncultured Bacteroidota bacterium
ATAAAAAGTATTGAAGTATTTGGTGAGATGCACCGCTACATTCCTATTTTGGCTAAATGGGCTGGATTTTCTAAGATTGGAGAGAAAGTAGTAGTACACCAAGCTAGAAAATACGGCACTACTAAATTTGGTTGGGAGCGTTTTGTGAATGGTTTTTTAGATTTAATGACCATTCAGTTTTTATCGAAGTTTGGTAAAAAGCCCATGCAATTTTTCGGATTAATAGGTAGCTTATTTTTCCTCATTGGTTTTATTTCTTTTGGCAATATTGTATTTGATAAATTTATGAATCCCGATTTCGGCGTTACGAATAAACCTGCCTTTTATATTGCCTTAGTTTCTATGATAATTGGTGTTCAATTATTTTTAGCCGGTTTTATTGCAGAATTAGTGAACCGCAGTGCAGTGGATAGAAATACCTATTTAATTGAAGATAAATTAGGGTTTAATAGCTAATCAATAATCTTTTCAAATGAATAAGAAAGTGATTATTATAGGTTCTGCTTGGCCACTAAGAGCAGGAGGATTAGCCACTTTTAATGAGAGACTAGCCAAGCAGTTTATACAGGAAGGTTTTGATACAAGCATTTATACCTTCTCATTACAATACCCCAACTTTTTATTTCCAGGTTCTACACAGTTATCCAAGGAACCCGCCCCCACTCATTTAAAAATTAAGGCCTGTATTAATTCTATCAACCCATTGAATTGGGTAAAAGTAGGTAATGAACTTAGAAAGTTAAAACCTGATTATATAGTAGTTCGTTTTTGGATGCCTTTTTTTGGCCCATGTTTAGGTACTATTTTGAAATTAGTGAATAGAAATAAATTCACTCAAATTATTTGCATAGCCGATAATGTAATACCCCATGAAAAAAGAATGGGCGATACTTTATTAACCAAGTATTTCTTTTCATCTATTCACCGTTTTGTTACAATGAGTGAAAAGGTAAATCAGGACTTAAAAACTTTTACACAGAAACCTTCCATTAATATAGTGCACCCTATTTATGATAATTTTGGAGACATCATTTCTAAAGAAGAGGCGCGTAAGCATTTAGCCTTACCTGTGAATGAAAAAATAATATTATTCTTTGGCTTTATTCGTAAATATAAAGGCTTGGACTTATTATTGGAAGCCATGAATAATACAAGTATTAGAGAGGCCAATATTAAATTATTAATTGCAGGTGAATTTTATGATAATAAAGAAGAGTATGAAATAATTATTGCAAAATATAATTTAGCCAACAGCTTATACTTAAGAACTCAATTTATTGACAATAGCGAGGTGAAATATTATTTATCTGCCTCCGATTTTGTAATTCAACCATACAAAAATGCCACACAAAGCGGCGTTACACCACTGGCCTATCATTTTGAAAAGCCAATGCTAGTTACCAATGTGGGAGGCCTTGCAAATTTAGTGCCCCATATGGAAGTAGGTATTGTGACTGAACCCAATGCAGACTCAATTGCCGCAGGTATAATGAAGCTATACGAATTAGGAGAAACCCATTTTTTAAAGCATCTTTGTGAAGAGAAAAAGAAATTTAGTTGGGAGCATTTAACCACAGCTATCATTGAAAATAAATAGACTGAATATTAAAATTTTAGACTAAGAATAAGATTATTAAACTACTTTATTTGATTAAAAAATACAGATGAATTAATTATATGCAAACGAAAATTAACAGTATTATCAATGCTTCTATTCAAGTGAAGCAAGACATTATAGAAAAGGGAGAATTAGCCGTTACGCTTGAAAAAGTAATTGCTGTTATTACCCATGCCTTTCAAAATGGAAACAGTGTTTATTTTGCAGGTAATGGAGGAAGTGCAGCGGATGCACAACATTTAGCTGCTGAATTCTCTGGTCGTTTTTACAAAGACCGAAAAGCCTTGCCTTCTGAAGCCCTTCATTGCAATACTTCTTATTTAACAGCTGTGGCCAACGATTATAGTTATGATGTTATTTATTCAAGACTACTAGAAGGATTAGCAAAACCAGGCGATGTATTAGTAGGTTTGAGTACTTCTGGTAATTCAGGTAATATTGTAAAAGCCTTTGAAAAATCTAAAGAATTAAAAGTGGTAACAGTTGGTTTTACTGGTGCTGAAGGGGGTAAAATGAAAGAACTAAGTGATTATTTAATTAATGTCCCCTCAACCGATACCCCTCGCATACAAGAAAGTCATATTTTACTAGGTCATATCATATGTGAATTAGTAGAGAAAAACATATTCGGATAATTACATTACATGTTTGACCTTAACGCCATAGACAATAGCTGGACTTTATTTTTAGATAGAGATGGTGTTATTAATTTCGAAAGAAATAATGACTATGTGAAGTCTTGGGAGGAATTTAAGTTTTATGATGAAAGTATCAAGGCACTACCCCTTTTAGCTGCAAGATTTACAACCATTGTTATTACTACCAATCAGAAAGGTGTGGGCAAAGGTATTATGACGGAAGATTCCTTACAAAACATTCACCATAATATGGTGAGTGAAATTGTAAAACTGGGTGGAAGAATAGATCATATATTTTATTGCACCGATTTAGATAACGAGTCTATTAATAGAAAACCACAACCTGGTATGGCATTACAAGCCAAGGAGAAATTTCCAAGTATTGATTTTACAAAATCTATAATAGTGGGTAATAGAACTAGCGATATGGAATTTGGAAGAAATGCAGGACTGCATACAGTGTTTTTAGCCACTACGCATCCTGAAACCGCTTATCCGAACCCTTTAATTGATTACAGATTCAATCACATACTAGAATTTGCAAATGCCATTCAATAAAAAAGCACCTAGTATTCACTAAGCGCTTTAATAATTTTTCAAAGTATTTTTATTTAACTGTACTAGTCTAATTTAAGTACGGCTAAGAAAGCCTCTTGTGGAATTTCCACATTTCCTATTTGACGCATTCTTTTCTTACCTTCTTTTTGCTTCTCTAATAATTTACGCTTACGGCTAATATCACCACCATAACATTTAGCGGTTACTTCCTTACGCATGGCAGAT
>CAIJZF010000348.1 GCA_903825095.1 uncultured Bacteroidota bacterium
CAAGTTGGACGCGATGCGCATATACCTGTAGAAATTTCACATTTTAAAGTAAGTGGTCAAAACAATTGGGGAAGAAGTAAAGAAACCATTCCATTAGTGATCAATGCAAGAAAAGAAGGCATAGATGTTACCATTGATCAATACCCCTACACAGCAAGTAGTACACAGTTAAGCGTATTGTTACCAGACTGGGTTTTATCCGATGGTCAAGATTCTATTATGGCTAGATTAAAAAAACCTGAGATTAGAAAAAGAGTGGCTGAACATAGTATAGGTATAATTAAAAAAAGAGGATTAAAACATTTTAGTTATGCAGTAGTAGCAAGTTATAGAGCCGATACAAGTTTCAATGGCAAAAGTATTGAAGAAATAAATTTATTATTAGGTAATAAACATAATCAAAAAGCAGAAGCGGAAACCATTATTCAAATGATTGAAAAAGGGGGAGCGCAAATGGTTTACCATGGTATGGGTGACAATGATGTAGTGGCTATTATGAAATATCCTTTTAACATGATTGCAAGTGATGCAGGTATTGCTGTAATAGGCGCTGGCAAGCCACATCCTAGAGCCTATGGAACCAATGCAAGAGTATTGGGAAAATATGTAAGAGAGATGGGTGTGATTAGTTTAGAAGATGCGATTAGAAGAATGAGTTCTTTACCTGCTGAAAAATTTAATATAAAAAATAGAGGCTTGATTAAAGAAGATTATATAGCAGACATTGTCATTTTTGATGAAAATGAAGTGGCTGATATGGCAAATTATACCGAACCACATCAGTATGCAAAAGGGTTTAAGTACATTTGGGTGAATGGTGCATTAACGATTAATGAAGGCCAGCACAATGGAACTAGAAAAGGAATGGCTATTAGAAATAAAAACTAAAATTTTACAAACTAATTTTATCTGGTTATTAAACGGGACTAATTAGTAATATAAAATATATATATGAAAAAGAAAATGGCTATACATCGCTTCTTATTACTGGCAGTAGTTGTATTTATTAGTACTATACACCTAAAAGCCCAAACACTTACTATAGACATTAATGAAGCAAGCAAGGGACCTAACCCCGGAATGATAATGATTACCAATAGTTCCAGTATTGGAGATAAAAAAGCGAAAGGCTTAACTTATGAAGATGTAGAAGGAACGCCTTTTTGGGATGAACATTGGAATAGCGCTATATTATATTTTAAATCGGGTGCTATTTATAAATTGCCTAAGGCTAAATTAAATTTATATACATCGGAAGTGCATTATGAAAATGAAAAAGAAGGTGAGTTAGTGGCCGAAACAAATTTGATTGATAAAATTGCATTTTTAGACAGCAAAGATGCTACTAAAATTTCAGCCACATTTGCTGTGCTGCCCGATTACATTGATAATAAACCTGCAGGATTTTACCGCGTCTTTAACAATGGAGCCTATCAATTAATTTTATTACAAAAAAATTTAGTAAAAGTAAGTCCCTTTGACCCCTTGCTTGGAAAAAATGTAACAAGCTTTTTTAAAAAAACATATTATGGCATTTATAATAATGGAAAAACTATTCCTTTGAAAGGCTTAGATAAAAATAGTGTTTTAGAGGCTATCCCTTTTAATGCAAGCGTACAGCCTTGGATTAAAAACACAAAAAATAAATTAAAATCAGAAGAAGATTTTATTGCGCTGCTTAATTATTACAATAGTTTAGAGACAGCAAAATAATTTTAGTTTTCATTTTATCTAGTATTTAAAAGTATAAAAACTAGTTTGTACTGTTTACCCTTCAATTAATTTAGCAATGCTAAAGGCAGCAGCCGCAGCTATAGCCCCTGTCATCATTACTTTAACCCCACCCCACCAAGGGTTCACGCCTGTCATTTTGCTTTTAAAAAATCCAAAAATATATAAACAGACTAAAGTAATGGCTGCAGAAATTTTTAATCCATCAATAGCATCAGTTACAAAAAAATAAGGGGTTAAAGGAACCAGCCCTCCTACGATATAACTGCTACCAATATTAAAAGCGCTTTTTCTAGCTCTTTTAGGATCGGGCTCTTCTAATCCTAATTCATGTTTCATCATAAATTCTACCCAACGCTTATCATCCTTAATAATTTCTTGGGTGGCTTCCTCAGCAGTACTTGGACTCAAGCCCCATTCTAAAAAAACTTTACGTACTTCTTCTATCTCTACCTCTCTTTTATGCTCTAATTCCCAATATTCATTTTTTAATTCACTGGCATAATGGTCTTGTTCTGTTTTACCTGCTAAAAAGCCACCCAGTCCCATGGCAATAGAGCCAGCGGCAATTTCCGCTATACCCGCAATCCAAATAAGGTTCACATTGCCCTGAACTGCCCCGCTCAAACCAGCGGCCAAGGCAAAGGGGACCGTGAGCCCGTCACTCATTCCAATAACTATGTCAGTAAGCATATCACTGCTTTTTAAATGTTCTTCTAGGTGTAAATGCGTATCATTCATAAAAGCAATTTTAAGTAATTGGATTGTACCAAATTTAAGCAAAAAAGAATAAATTTAGCTAAGCAAAATGATGCATTCATAAAGAGATGAGTTATATCATTTTTTATTTTTTACTTTAATAACAAATTATGAAAACACCGGAAAAAAATAGCCGTCGTCGATTTTTAAAAAACTCAGCTGCTGTGGTGGCAGGTTTTTCAATTGTTCCAAGACAGGTGCTAGGTAGAGGATTTTTAGCACCAAGTGATCAACTCACCAAAGGAATCATTGGACTGGGCGGTATGGGAAGAGGTCATATCCCTTATGCAGGCACACGTGTTGTAGCCATTTGTGATGTAGATAAAAAACATTTAGCATCGGCTGCAGAACTAGTGGGAGGCAATGTAAAAACTTTTCATGACCATAGAGAATTAATTGCTTTACCAGAAGTAGATATTGTACATATTGCCACCCCTCCACATTGGCATGGTATTATGGCCATTGAAGCTGCTAAAGCAGGTAAAGATATTTGGTGTGAAAAACCAATGACAAGAACCATCGGCGAAGGAAAACGAGTGGTAGAAGCCGTTCAGCAGTATAAAAGAATGTTTCGTTTAAATACATGGTTCCGTTTTGAAGATAATTTTTATGGAATGAATTCAACAGTGAAGCCTATAAAAAAATTAGTAGAATCTGGTTTATTGGGTTGGCCATTAACCGTTACTGTTAGTAAAACCACGGGATTTGATTGGAAATTTTATTGGGTAGGAAAAACAAAATTAGAAACACAACCCGTACCAGAAGAATTAGATTATGAAAGATGGTTGGGCCCTGCACCTTTTAAACCTTATAATGAACATAGAGTACACCAAACATTTAGAGGCTATTGGGATTATGATGGTGGTGGTTTAGGAGATATGGGACAACATTATATTGATCCTATTCAATACTTCCTTGACAAAGACGAAACTAGTCCTGTCTCTGTAGAAGTAGATGCAGAACAACAACATCCTGATGCTTGCGGTACTTTTAGAAAATTAACTTTCACCTATGAAGATGGATGTAAGATTATTTTAGATGGAGAGGCTAAGGATCCAGATGCAGCCTACATTGAAGGGCCTAAAGGAAAATTGTTTAAAGGCTTTGTTTCGGATATTCCGAATTTAAAAGAAAAATTAGCTATGCTTCCAGACCCTGCTCCTCAAGTCACTGATTTTTTAGAGTCTGTAAGAGATAGAACACCTTTTGCATTAAATGAATCCAATGGATTTAGATCTTGTACCATTATTAATATGGGTAAAATAGCCTTACAATTAGGAAGAAACTTAAAGTTTAATCCAGTTACCCAAGAATTTATTAATGATGAGGAAGCCAATAGATTAATTAACCCAGCGATGCGTTCTCCATGGACCATTTAATCATTCAAAAAAAATTATTTATAATGAAAAA
>CAIJZF010000349.1 GCA_903825095.1 uncultured Bacteroidota bacterium
AGGAGGATACGCTGCAGAAGATGTTAGTTTAAAAAGCTACACCTTGTTGAACGCGCATATTCAATACAAATTCAGTAAACATATTGTACTATATGCCGATGCGCAAAATATAGGCAACGTTGCTTTTCAAGAGATCAATGGCTACAATGCCATGGGGCGTATGTTGATGCTAGGCCTAAGGTTGAAATAATAAATACATAACTTATTAGTTTAAAAAAGCTTTGTATCTTCATACAAAGCTTTTTTTATGGAATTTCATTTCGACCAATTACTGACTGTTATATTTACGCTGTTTGCGGTAATAGATATTGTGGGTTCTATCCCACTATTAATTGCCATGAAAGAAAAATCGGGGGCCATAAAATCGCTTAAAGTGACTTTAATTTCTGGCGCATTAATGATTTTATTTTTATTTTTAGGCAAGCCGTTTTTACAAGTATTGGGCTTGGATGTAAAATCGTTTGCGGTGGGTGGTTCTATAGTCATATTTCTTTTAGGCCTTGAAATGGTATTGGGTCATGAGATTTTCAAAGGCGATAAAAATGCACATTCAGGTGCAGTGGTGCCTATTGCCTTTCCTATTATTGCGGGTAGTGGAACCCTTACTACTATTATGTCTTTAAAAGCCAACTTCGATGAATTATATATTGCACTAGGTATACTTATAAACTTAGTAATTGTTTATGCAGTATTAAAATCGCTCAATATAATTGAAAAACTGCTAGGGCCCGGAGGCTTACTAGCAGTGCGTAAATTCTTTGGAGTCATTCTATTAGCTATTGCTGTTAAAATATTCTCAAGTAATGTGGGCGCTTTGAGGCGTTAAAATGAAAGCCTACAACTAATAATATAGTTCCTCCCTACTGCAGAAATTCCACTTGCGAAATACCTGTAGTTAAGGTCGGTAATGTTCTCTATTTGAAAGCCTACACTTATATTTTTTCTAGGATTATAATAGGAAGCAAAATTAAGGGTCATCCAACTAGGCATACCGTCCTTAGTGGCATAAATCTCATTGTCTTCTCCATTTAAATTATAATCTGCTATTCGCTTCCATCCATTGAATACAGAAAATACTTCGGCATTCCATTTTTCATTACCATGCTTTATACCTAGTCTTCCATAGCTTGGAGGAATATGATCTAATGGCATTTCTTTGGAGCCATCATTGTAAGTTCCTTTTGTATAAGTATAAGTTCCTGCAATATCTGTATTGTCCATAATGCGTAATCTTCCATTCAGATTAAAACCATATACTATTGCTTTTGCTTTATTCTGCGTAGCATAAACATCACTTAGCACACCTTGATAGTTAATTTTAGATTGTCCATTCCAAGTAAATTTATCGGCTACTAATGCATTTTTAAACCAAGTATAAAATAAGGAAGCACCCCAAGAAAATGCTGTTGAACTTTTTGATAGGTTTACTTCAGCATTATAAGTATACTCAGGTTTTAAATCTTTATTAGGTACCACAACATAACCGGTTTTGGTATCGAATACTTTGGTTAAATCATCAATATTGGGCGCTCTAAAACCACTACTTAATCCAAATGTTAAGCGGTAGCCATCTTCTGCATTGTAAGCTAGTCCAAGATTACCAGTGAAAGCAGCATTGGATTGCTTCGCTTCCGAAAAAGGAAAATGCATTAAACTAGTGTCTTTAAATTGAGCATTTAATTGAACCATATTTAATCTAATGCCTTCATTTAATACCCAATGCGCATCGAAGTATTTTGTTTGCTGCAAATACACAGCTTGATAAGCCATATTCGTTGGACCATCGCTATAACGAGTGGTAATAGCACTATTGGCATTAGTAACAATATTAGTTCTATAGGCAGTGGACTTTACTATATTATAATAAGACTCTAGCCCAAAATGCAAGTCCCCATTTTTTTGCTGGTGTAATAAATCTGCATTCACACCAAGAATATCTACATTTTCAATTCTAAAATCCTTGTTACTAGATTTAAATTTTCTACTAATTCTACTTTCTTCTAAATGCTGATAATTGGTGTTCACCGTAAGCTCTTGAAAATAACCTTTCAAGGCAGAAGCAGCATATTTATAGCCTACCATATTTCTAACTTGTGGGCCATAATACCATTCACTATACACTGGCAGACCTTTACTTGTCTCTGTTAAACGGTCGTATCTGTTAATATTCGAAGAATTAGATAATTGAATATTTAATAAATGCTCCACATTCGCTGACGGCTTATACATTATTTTTTGTAAAAGATCGGTTTGCGTATAGCCTGTTGTTTTTTGAATATTCACTTGCGATGAATTATCATTTGCTATGTCAACTCCATTTTCTCTAGTAACATAAAATAATCTTTTTCCAAAATCTGGATAAGCACTTGATCTTTTATTCCCTTGACGTAAATCGCCAAAACTACTATTAGTAAAGGAAGTCAAGTAGGCCCATTTATTATTGGCAATATTAATATCAACATGCTGTCTGTTTTCATTTTGACCATTGGCATATTTGTAAATGACATTACCATTTGTTTTCCATGCAGCACTTGTATTCAATGTAGGGTTCTTTGTAAAAAGATTCACTACGCCACCCAATGCATCACTTCCATACATGGTGGAACTTGGGCCATAATTAATTTCTACTCTGTCCAATATCATATTATCGACCGTGATAATATTTTGCAAATGACCCGCTCTAAAAATGGCAGAATTCATTCGAATACCATCCACCATCAATAATACTCTACTAGCCTCAAAGCCTCTAATCACGGGGCTTCCGCCCCCTAATTGACTTTTTTGAACAAAGACCTGACCTGAATTCGTAAGTATATCGGCAGTATTGGCTTGTTGATTGATAAAAGTTTTATCTGTGATTAAACCAATGGTTTGTACAATATTTTTAGATGCAGTAGGAAATTTATTGGCATACACCACTACTTCGGACAAAGTTTTTACATTGTCCTTTTTTTGCAAGACAACTTGCGCGTTTATAAATGTGCTAGTTATTAATAATAAGGTGAGTAACCCTATTTTATTATTGTGAAACATAAAAAATAAATAAAGTGAAAAATAAATACCGCTTAAATTTTTAAGCGTTCACTTTAGGAGGCAAATAAGGCGAAGCTACCCACATTTGAATAACGCCTTGCTTCATGATTGGAAAATGTATTGAAGCTATATCGTAAATAATTAAACCTTCGTAATTACTTAAAGAAACGTATGGAGTGAAAACCCATTTAAATAATTTTTGTGCTTTTTTATGATTCTCTTGATCTTGTTTCGCAAATTGTTGATTTGTTTTTTCAATAGAGACTTCTACAGTATCTGCTAATGCGGTAATAGTCCATTCAGTATTTGCCTTTTTAATACTCACTACATCATACATCATTCCCTGAAACCTAAATTCAATATTTTCTTCTTCCCACTCAAAGCCTGCGGGTAACTTTTCTACATCTTTAACAGTTAAGTGAATCAAACCTTCCATTTTTTCTTGTGGATGGGTTTCGATATAATTAAACTGCGCTTGTTTATGTAAATGCTTTTGAAATGCATAAAACAAGGGCAAGCCACCAATAGAAATGACCAATGCTAGTAAACAACCTATGGTGACTAGTTTTTTCACAATCTAAAATACCGTTTTTTGTACAAAAAAGAACTAAGATCTAACTAATATTATATCAAATATGATAGATATTAAATAATTTTGCAGTTCATGATTCATTTTATCTATAATCCAAATGCGGGCATTCAAAATGAAGTGCAAAAAAAGCAATGGATGGCCAGCTTGCATGCGATTCCCCATTCGGTTATTTGGGAAACGACCAAGCCATTAGAAGCCAATGAATTTGCCAAAAAAGCCATTGAACAAAGAGCTACAAAAATTATTGCTATTGGCGGAGATGGCACCATTAATGAAGTAGCTTCAGCATTAACCGAAACAACTATTCCATTAGGCATTATTCCTATGGGTTCAGGCAATGGACTAGCAAGACATTTGCAATTACCCCTTCAATTTGATACAGCACTTGCAAGAGCCTTGACTGGTAAAGAAGTTGCCATTGATGTAGGCATTATTAATGACAGAATGTTTTTTTGTACAACAGGAATTGGATTTGATGCAGCAGTAGCAAGCCGCTTTGCCAAAGGCAGTAGTAGAGGTTTTATAAATTATGTAAAAGCTACTATTTATACCTTATTCAATTACAAGCCCATTGAAATAAGTATTAACGGTGGCCTCAAAGAAAAAGTTTTTTCACTCACTATTGCCAATGCTAACCAATTCGGAAGTAATGCCTACATCTCTCCTTATTCAGATTTACAAGATGCGCAACTTGAAATGGTGAGTATTCAACCGCACTCAATTTTAAAAGCAGGTTTACTTGCTATTCGATTGTTTAATAAAACCATCCACGCATCAAAAAAAGTAAGCATACATACCATAAAGCATATTTCCATTCAATACAAAAAAGGTATGCCCCTTCATATTGATGGAGAATCTTTAGAAACAGATACGGATCAATTAAATATTAGTATTGAACCGCAAGCATTACTAGTTATTGTATAAATATTTAATTTGATTATAGTTATACATTTATAAAGACACACTTTATAATAAATTCAATTATAGAATAAGGCATAAAGGTTGGTTTAAGACCTATATTTGCATCCTAAAAAATTAAGCCTTGTCTATCTCCCTTAAAAATAAAATACTAACCCTTCTTGGAATTTTTATAGCCATTACCACCAATGCGCAAAGCATTACAGGGGTTCTACAAAATGAAAAAGGAAATCCAA
>CAIJZF010000350.1 GCA_903825095.1 uncultured Bacteroidota bacterium
ATAATGACCAACCATTTCAGCATAAACAATAAAGGGGTACTTATTTTTTTCATTAGTATTTAAACAAACTATTAGAATAGTTGATTTAGGTTATGATTTATTCTTAGCTTCTTTATTTTTATCTTTTTTATTTAGCATTACAATGGCAATAATTACCCAAACAATATTTACAAACATAGAAGGGTAGGCCTGGTGGAAGTAGGTGTTCACTACAAAAAATAAACCCCCAAGAATATTCGCTAAGACATATAGTTTATGAGTAGCCTCAAGCCTGCCTGTTATATTCAAAGCGTAGGACCCTACAATTAATACAGAGCCAATCCAGCCCATTATTTCAACAAGTATATTCATCTAATAAAATTAGGGTAAATAGCATAAAGGCCTAGGTAATTGCTGTTCAAACTTCAAACAAAATCCAAAATTTTGCCTAATTTTAGGTTGCATGGAAAAATCATACAAGAAACTACTAGAAAACAATAAAAACTGGGTAGCCAATCAATTAGCCATTGACCCAACCTATTTTGATAAGTTGGCGAATAGTCAAAATCCGGAATATTTATGGATTGGATGTTCCGATAGCCGTGTACCGGCCAACCAAATTACCGGCACTTTGCCTGGTGATATTTTTGTACATCGTAATATTGCCAATATGGTTGTTCATAGCGACATGAACATGCTAAGTGTACTTTCCTATGCTGTGGAAGTATTGAAAGTAAAACACATTATAGTTTGTGGTCACTATGGTTGCGGTGGTGTAATAGCTGCTATGGAAAACAAACAATTCGGGTTAATTGATAACTGGTTAAGACATATCAAAGATGTTTATCGTTTACATTTTAAAGAGTTAGATGCGATAAAAGATAATAAGCAAAGAACAGATAGATTAGTGGAATTAAATGTTATTGAACAAGTACATGATTTAGGGAAAACATCTATTGTTCAAAATGCATGGAAAAGAGAACAGCCCTTGCATATCCATGGTTGGGTATATGATGTGAAAGACGGCATCATAAAAGACTTAGATGTAAATTTTAAAGGCACTAGCGATTTACACAGTGTTTTTCATTTAGATTAAAAAGCCATTCAAAAATGTTATTGCAACTGTAACATTCTTTCGACAATATTTATTTGACAATATTTTTAACAATATTTTTTATTCTTTTAATTTTCAATTATGAAAAATTATTTCTTGTTCATTCTATGTCTATTGGTTTTGTCTGCTCAAGCGCAAACCTATACGCCTACTAAAGCAAATATTGCTGCCAGAACAAGTTTTCAAGACAATAAGTTTGGCATGTTTATACACTGGGGCGCTTTCAGTGCACTGGGCGATGGAGAGTGGGTCATGAATAATAAAGAAATCAACAAAGACGATTATAAAAAATTATCTAAAGTATTTAACCCAGTTGATTTTGATGCGGCTAAATGGGTAAGCACTGCGAAGAACGCTGGTATGAAATACATTGTACTAATTACAAGACATCATGATGGCTTTTCTAATTGGGATACCAAGCAATCCGATTGGAAAATAACCAACACACATTATAAACAAGACCCTTTAAAGTTACTAGCAGCAGAATGTAAAAAGCAAGGTATTAAATTAGGGTTTTATTATTCTTTATTGGATTGGTCTAGAGACGACTATCCTTATGAAACAGGTAGAACAGGAAAAAAATCGGGAAGAACTGCAAAAAGTAATTACGATTCTTATTTAAAATTCATGAAGGGTCAATTAACAGAGCTACTTACTAACTATGGAGATATATCTTGTATTTGGTTTGATGGTCATTGGGATCAAACCAATCCAGAAGGGTCCAAAGACAGAAGTTCTCGCATTGATTGGAAGTACAATGAAATTTATAGTTTAATTCATAAACTACAACCTGCTTGTATGATTGGTAACAATCATCATCTTGATCCTATCCCTGGTGAAGACTTTCAAATGTTTGAGCAAGACTTGCCTGGACAAAATAGTTCTGGTTTAAGTTTTCAAACAGCATCTGCTTTGCCTTTGGAATCTTGTATAACCATGAATGATTCTTGGGGTTTTAAAATTAATGACCGCAATTATAAAACCTATAATAATATCATTCAAACACTGGTGGGTGCTGCTGGTCGTAATTCAAACTTGTTATTAAATGTAGGGCCCATGGCCAATGGAGAAATACAAGTTGAATGCAGAGATACCCTAGCATTAGTAGGCAAATGGGTTAATAAATATGGAGCTAGTATTTATGGTACAAGAGGGGGTCCTTTAAGTCCTCAATTATGGGGCGTGACGACTCAAGACGCTAAACATGTTTATGTGCATTTAATGAAACAAAGAAATCAATCAGGCTTATTTATTCCTGGTAATATCAAGGTTAAAAAAGTAGGCATTATGGGTACTGTTTCAAGCCTTTCATTTAGCATTAGACAAAACGGGGTTTTAATTGATACACGCGGTTTGTCATTGACTGGCCCAGATACCATTATTGCCATTGATTTTCAATAGCTTATGTAATTAATTTTGTATTTGATTTTTTTCTAGAGTTAATATTATGTTCACACTGAGGTAACATTGCGGTAACATTGAAGTCTAATATTTGCGGTATAAATATTTATACTGTGAAAAGGTTATTAATACTCGTTGGATTTATCGCAATTGCATCTATAGCTCAAGCTCAAAAAGCTAAATTAACTGGTAAAATTACTAGTACTAAAAATGAAGCGCTTGCTAGCGTTTCACTTACTTTAAAATCTGATAAAACACAGATTACTAAAACAGACATTGAGGGAAGATATAGTTTTAGCATTGATGTAGCTAAGAACTATACTTTAGTTTTAACTTATGTAGGATATAAAAACAAAACAGTTCAAGATATTAAAGCAACTACTGCAGGTGAAGATTTAGCAGTAGATGTAGTATTAGAAGAAGCGAATTCAAAATTAGCGGACGTTACAGTTTCTGCTAATAGATCGGCTAACAAAGGTGCTACCGATAACGCTTTAATCTCTTTTCAAAAGAATACAAATACAGTAGCTTCTGTTATTTCAGCAGAAACTATTAAAAGAAGTCCAGATAGAAATACAGCAGAAATTTTAAAAAGAACACCAGGTGCTTCTATCCAAGAAGGTAAATATATTATTGTAAGAGGTTTGGCGGATAGATACAACCAAGCAATGTTAAATGGCATTTTATTAACAAGTACCGAGCCTGATCGTAAAACTTTCTCTTTCGACTTATTCCCTTCTCAAATTATTGATAACATTATCATTAATAAAGCATTCGTTCCAGAATTACCAGGCGAGTGGGCGGGTGGTTTAATTCAAGTAAACACAAAGGATGTACCTTCTAAGAATTTCTTTAATATTCAATTAGGTACAAGTGCGAATAGCTTAGTTACAGGAAAAGATTTCTTTAAAGACAAAGGCGGTAAAACAGATTGGTTGGGTATTGACGACGGAACAAGAGCCTTACCTATCGGTTATACGACTAAATCAAATTTTGATACTTCTAGTATTGGCGCTAAAACGGCATTAGGTAAAACAATGTCAAACAATTGGGCTCCAGTGCAAACTACAGCAAAACCAAATATCAACATGCAAATGAATGGTGGTTTTGCTGGCACTTTGTTTGGTAAAAAAATTGGGGGTATGATTGGTGTGAGTTATTCAAATGCATACCGCTTCCAAGACAACACAAACAATCAAAATGGTATTACAGCTGAAAAGTTTAATCCAATTACTGAATTAAAAGATAGCAAGTATTTTCAAGACATTAATATGGGTGCTATTGCAGGTTTGTCTATCTTCTTAAATCCATTGAATAAAATTAGTTATAAGGCTATTGCAAACGTTAAAACTGCAAATACTTATAACTCTAGAATGGGTACTGACTATTCAAGACAAGATTTGTTAAAAGGAAATGAATTTATTTTCGCTCAAAACGTGTTCTTTACAAATCAATTGAACGGTGAACATAGTTTGTCTAGTAAATTAAAATTCAATTGGTATGGTGCCTTTAATATTTTAGATTCATATTCTCCAGATCAAAGAAGAATTATGTACACTAAAAGTGTAACTGGTTCTGATCCATATGTTCTAAATATTTCAAATACTTTGTCTCAACAATCTGGAAGTAGAATTTTCCAAACATTATCTGATTATATATATACAGCGGGTGGCGATTTAACTTTCAAAATAAATCAACAAAATACCATCAAGGCTGGTTATATGGGCCAAGTAAAGGATCGTTTATATGATGCTCAATTATTTGCCATCACAATGCCTAGAGATAATGCAGCTTTAAGATTATTAGATGCTTCTAGTGCCTTTAACCCTTCTAATTTTGGAACAGGAACAGATAACAAATTTGCCTTTAACTCTATTCAAAATAGAAATTTCAGATACTTAGCCAACACCATTTTAAATGCAGGTTATGTTCAATTTGACAATAAGTTTTCTGAAGGTTTAAGAGTAGTTTGGGGTTTAAGAGTTGAAAATTTTGACCAATTAGTAGGATCGGTTAAGAAGTGGGATCCAAGACATACTTATTCTAAGGTTACCGATTACTTACCAGGTGTAAACGCAACTATTAAAGTAGGCGATAAATCAAACTTAAGAATTACAGGTTCTCAAACAGTAATTCGTCCAGAATTAAGAGAATTATCTGCTTTAAGCATATATGATTTTGAATTAAATGCGTCAGTTTCTGGTAATCCATCTTTAAAGCGTACTAAAATTACCAATACCGACCTTCGTTATGAACTTTATCCTGCAGCAGGTGAAATATTCACAGTAGGTGTATTCTATAAGAATTTTGAAAATCCTATTGAAAGTATTTATCAAGAAGGTTCAGGAGGTTCAAGTTTATTCTCTTTCCAAAACGTTTCAAAAGCAACAGCTTTTGGTTTAGAAGCAGAAGCACGTAAAAAATTATCTAAGCGTTTCACGTTACAAGCAAACGCTTCTTATATTAATTCAAAAATTGATGATGCTGCTTTAAATGTAAGCAGATCTTTACAAGGTCAATCGCCTTATATCATCAACACTGGTATATTATATGATGTGGTTGAAAAAGGGTTCAATGCAACTGTATTATTCAATCAAATTGGTAAACGTATTTACCTAGTAGGTGATATTCAAGCTGGAGCAGGAACACCAGACGTTTATGAAAAACCAAGATCATTGGTTGACTTCCAAGTAAGTAAGAAATTTGCAAATAATAAAGCAGAAATAAAATTCACTGTTGCAGATATTTTCAATCAAAGACAAATTTTCTACCAAAACAACAATAGCGATACTGAATACGATGCAACTAAAGATGCTATTAGATTGTCAAGAAAATTTGGAACTACTTATGGCGTAACAATCAACTACTCTTTATAATATAACAAAATCAAAAAACTTTTTTTAAATACAACAACAATGAAACAATTATTTATTTTATCTCTAGCTTTTTTAGCCGTTACTGGTTGCAGAAAGATTGAAACCGATGGCGAAAAAGAAATCTTCGTAGTAACGAAGGAAGTTGCACCTGTAGGTGTGGTATCTAATACCATTACTTTATCAGGTAAAATCACAAAAGACACTACATTATTTGCAAAAGATGTAAACTATCTTTCTGGCTTAGTATATGTAACAAAAGGTGTTACAGTTACAGTAGAAGCTGGCGCAAAAGTACAAGGTAGATCAGGTGCAAATGTGGCTGCTTTAGTAATTTGCCGTGGTGCAAAATTAGTAGCAAAAGGAACTGCTGACAAACCTATCGTATTTACTTCTTCTTCAGCTAATCCTCAATCAGGTGACTGGGGTGGAATCGTTTTATTAGGAACTGCAAAAGTAAACCAAGTATTAACTTGGAAAGGTGCTGCTGTAACTGGTTTAACTTCAGTGGAAGGTGGTGTTAATGATACAGAAGTAGGTTACGGTTTAGCTGGTTCTGGCGATGCTGATTTCCCAACTGGAAACGATGCAGATAATTCTGGTATTTTACAATATGTAAGAATTGAATACGCAGGTTACGCTTACCAACCAGATAATGAGTTGAATAGCTTAACAATGGCTGGCGTAGGTAATGGTACAACTATTGACCATATTCAAGTTACTTATGCAAAAGATGATGCTTACGAGTGGTTTGGTGGTACAGTGAACTGTAAGTACTTGATTGCTTATAAAACTCAAGATGATGATTTTGATACAGACTTTGGATATTCTGGAAACGTTCAATTTGGTATTGCTTTAAGAGACTCTGCTATTGCTGATATCTCTACTTCTGAAGCATTCGAATCAGATAACGATGGTAAAGGATCTACTTTATCTCCAAAAACTACAGCTGTTTTCTCTAATATGACAGCTATTGGACCAAGAATTGATCCAGTTACTGGTAAAGGAAATAGTTTATTTAGAGCTGGTGCGCATATCAGAAGAAATACTGGAATTTCTATCATGAACTCTATTATTGCTGGATGGCCAGTTGCTATTCAATTTGATGCTTCTACTGGAACTGCAGTTGATAAAAATATCGACGATAGTACTATTAGAATGAAAAACGTAACATTAGCTGGTAATACTTCAAATATTACTTACACTGTAAGTGGTACACCAACTGGTGCTTCAGCTGCTAGTTTGTTAACTTGGTTTTCAACTCCAGCATATGGTAATACAATTTTAACTGCTGCATCTGCAGATAGATTAAAATTGATTCAACCATTTAACTATACAAACCCAGACTTTACTCCTTACGCTAATAACTCAACTCCTTCAACTACTCCTGCAACTTTAAGTACTGATGCTATAACTGCAGCTACTTGGGGATCATTAGGAACTTGGGATAATGTAAACTTCACTAAAAATGGTGACTTCAAAGATGCTAAATTACAAAATGCTTTCTTTGATAAGACAGCTACATTTAGAGGTGCAGTTGCTACATCTGGTGAAAATCAAACTTGGTGGAAAGGTTGGACAATATGGAAATAAGCTAGTATTTAAAAAATTGTTAGATATACATACAAAAGCGTCCCGGTTTTCGGGACGCTTTTTTTATTCTTTAAAATATACCATTATGAAAATCAGATCTTATCAAGTTCATTTATTGGCACTTATATTTATGATGGTTGTGATTGCTTGTTCAAAAAATGCAGCAACAGATACCCCTGTAGCAGCTACTTGTGATTCCAATACAAGCTTTAGTAAAACTATATTGCCACTATTTAATAGTTCTTGTAATACAAGTGGTTGTCATGATGAAAATAATGCGGCACCTTTGAATAATTTTCAGGTAGTACATGATAATGCAAGTCAAATTAAAGCATCTATAGCATCTGGCAGAATGCCTAAGGGTAAAACCTTAGCAGTAGCCGATAAAAATGCAATTTTCTGTTGGATAGATAATGGAGCTAAGAATAATTAAATATATTCTTCTACAAATTTTTCGCAGTAATCTTTAATTAAAGACCTTACAGTCCTAAACTGTTCATTAATTTCATCATCCGTGCCAACAGCCTTGGCGGGGTCTGGAAAATTATAATGTAATTTAACGGCCTTGGTAGGAAAATATGGGCATCGCTCTTTAGCGTTATCGCATACGGTAATTACATAATCAAAATCAATACCGAAGTATTCTGTGATATTATTAGAGGTATGATCTGAGATATCAATACCAATTTCTTTCATAGTAGCTATGGCTTTTGGGTTCACGCCATGCGTTTCTACACCTGCAGAATAGACATTGGCCTTGCCCGCAGTCATGCTAGCTAAAAATCCATGGGCTATTTGACTTCTGCAACTATTGCCTGTACATAATACTAAAATATTTTTCATAAACTTATTATATAGAAAGTTCAATTAAAATTAATTCATTTTAGAACATAAAAAAGCCCAGTCTTTTGAAGGACCAGGCTTTTAAATATCAAACCCATTCGAATACTATGCGTTGTAAGCGTCGGCTACGCCTTTATGTAAAATTTTTCCTGCTTTAATATTTAATCCTTTTGCTAAAGCTGCATTTTCAACACAGGCTTTCTCCCATCCTTTGTTGGCAATGGCAATGGCATAAGGTAAAGTAGCTTGTGTAAGTGCGCGTGTAGAAGTTTGTGGAACTGCTCCTGGCATATTGGCAACACAGTAATGCAAAATATTTTGTTCCATGTACACAGGGTTCTCATGTGTAGTTGGTTTGCAAGTTTCAATGCATCCACCTTGGTCAACAGCAACATCCACCACTACGGTGCCTGCTTCCATTAAAGCTAAATCTACTTTCTTAATTAAATGTGGCGCCTTGGCACCATGTAATAATACGGCACCTATTACTAAATCAACGGTTGGTAATTTTTCTTGAATTGCCATTAAGGTAGAATATTGAGTAACTACATTCGCTGGCATGACATCCGATAAATATCTTAATCTTGTTAAGTTGGTATCCATAATAGTAACATTGGCACCTAAGCCTGCAGCCATTTTAGCGGCCTGTGTTCCTACAATACCACCACCAATAATTAAAACTTCTGCTGGTTTCACACCTGGTACTCCTCCTAATAATTTTCCTTTGCCTCCAAATGGTTTGCCTAAATAATAAGCACCCACATTCACAGCCATTCTTCCTGCTACTTCTGACATTGGAACTAATAAAGGCAATGAACCGTCTGGTAATTCAACAGTTTCATAAGCAATACATACTGCAGCTGATTTCATCATCGCGTCAGTTAATTCTTTTGATGCTGCAAAGTGGAAATAAGTAAATAAAATTTGACCTGGTTTGATTAAAGGAAATTCCGCAGCTAAGGGTTCTTTTACTTTAATAATCATTTCAGTGGTAGTGTATACTTCTTTAGCAGTCGCTAAAATAGTGGCACCCGCTTTTATATAAGCCTCGTCTGAAAATCCTGATCCAAGACCTGCCTTGGTTTCAACATTCACTGTATGACCTTGTCTTGTAAGTGCATCCACACCTTCTGGTGTTAAACCCACTCTATACTCTTGAATCTTAATTTCTTTTGGAACTCCAATGATCATGGTATTTTGTTTTTATTTCTGTACAAATATCCATTAAAAGAAAATATTCATTTAATAATGAAAATATTCAGTAAAATATCTTGTTATTTTGGGTAATTAGCATAAAATAACGTTATTTACACTTGAAATTAAAGCAAAAACAGAAATTATTTCTCTATGGCACTTGACCCTATTGATAAGTCTATTTTAAAAATCCTACAAAAGGATGCACTAGCCAAGCTAAAAGACATTAGCGCTGCCATTAATTTATCACTTAGCCCCACACATGATCGTATTAAAAGACTAGAGGCGGAAGGCTATATTTTAAATTATGTTACCCTGCTGGACAGAAAAAAATTAGACCTTGGTTTGGTGGTACACTGTCAGGTAACTTTAGACAAACAAACCCGTTCTCATTTTTCTGAATTTGAAAAAACCATTGCACAGTTTCCAGAAATAACTTCCTGTAGTTTGGTTTCGGGTAGTTTTGATTATTATTTAAAATTGGTCACTAAGGATGTTGAATCGTATAATAAATTTTATCAAGAACGATTAGCAGTGCTTCCCATGGTGGCACATATTAATAGTTTATTTGTAATGGATGAAATTAAAATAACCACCGAGCTACCACTATAATAATGAATTCATATTTTGAGTAAGTAAAATATATTTATACTTAGAATAAGTAAAATAAATGAACTAAGTAATTAAATAAAAAATAAAAATCAACTATGTATAATATACCTCATTTCAAAGCCAAGGACCATCAAGAAGTATTGGACTTTATGCAAGCAAACCCTTTTGTAACTATATGTGGTGTAGATGCTGAAGGATTTCCTGTGGCAACGCAGGTACCTGTTTTATTAACTATAGAGAATGATAAAATTATTATTAGTGGACATGTTATGCGTAAGCAAGAACATACCAATGCCTTTGAAAATAGCAATAAAGTATTAGTTATTTTTTCTGGTCCATCGGCCTTTGTGAGTGCCAATTGGTATACTACCAAAAATATGGGAAGCACATGGAATTACAAGTCGGTGCAAGCCAAAGGAAGTTTAGAAATTAAAGATGAAAAGCATTTATATAATTTATTAGAAAAGCTTACCCTGCATTTTGAAAAAGATGAGAATTCGCCTACGCAAGTAAAAAATTTATCTGCCGAATACATGGAGCAAAACATGAAAGCTATTTATTCTTTTGAAATACTAGTAAGTGATTTACAACATGTTTTTAAATTAAGTCAGAA
>CAIJZF010000351.1 GCA_903825095.1 uncultured Bacteroidota bacterium
AAATACCACTACCACCATGGTGGTAGGTGGTAGGTGGTATTTCTAAAATATTTAGCTTATTTTTTAGGTGGTAGGTGGTAGGTGGTAGGTGGTAGATGCCCATTTTTATGCCTACCACCTATAATGTGAAAAAAAGACACCTTTTTTGGCTACCGTACGTACAATTTTTGAAATTTCAAAAAGTATTTCGTGATATTCGTCATATTTTAGAATAAAAATTTAATTAACGAACAATCATAAACAAGTCTAGACATGCAACAAGTTTTAACAGCTAATAAATTGAAGAAGATCGAAAAACGGAAGTTTTCTCAGGCAAATCCGCTCCCCGACTTTTTTCATTACGAAGGAGAGTCTCCAAAGGTTAAAATGAACAATGATGGTGCAATTATTAAATTTTCAACTCCAGTTAAGCTTTGGATAAATAATGAAGATAATTACTCTCACCTTTACTATCGTTCTGAGGAGCATACTTTTCATTGCGCAGTGCATGGTTGTGACTTCTCGAACGCACCAGCTGACCATAGAAACGGAAATATGATTAAACATATCCATAATAAGCATCCAGAATACTGCGCTTATGAAGACCTTCCCGATTGGTACAAAACTATAAAAGCGACTGAATGGCAGAGTACGACGGTCGTTGCCGACAACGTCAAATTACAAACATCTGGTAAGGTTTCTTCATTCTATAGTCCAATATCTTTGGATGAGGCGCATAAAGACAATTTGCTTGAGTCGATCTCTTTGGGATTTTGGGGCCTAAATTTTGGCTCATCGCATGCTGGAAAACATCTATTAAGTCACTGGGGAAAGGGCAAAGTATTTAGTGGTGCCGGTCGCACGGCAATGACCCTCCATGCCAAAAAGCGTCATAATACTATTATCGAAAAGAAATCAGCATCGTTTGCTGCGATTAAAAAAAGTGAAGAAAGATCGAACTCGACTGATAACGATGCACTCAACCGGTTTCACTCTTTAATGCAAGATATTTGGTCTAATGCTGCTGGTGATGCATTTCTTGGGCTCGTCGATACTTTCATGGACGTTGCAGATGAAGAGTGGAAGATTGTTTCTGATGTTTTAGGATGCACACCATTCCCAGAAGATCATACTGCCCGTAATAATTTGGGTAAAATTCGTGAGGTTATTGCGAAGTACGGTTTATCGGAGAAAGATTGTTTAGCTTGTACTCAAGACACCACTGGTAGCTCTTTTAATGTCTTTGATGACGTAGATTTCGTTGCCCAGTTACCATGTTTTGCGCACTTACTAAACTTGGTTCTCAAGCATTCAATTGGAGAGGGGCCGCTGAAAGATGCTTTGAAACAGATTCGTCACTTAGTTGTTTGCTTAAAAGGTTCCCCAAAACGCAAACAAGTACTACAAGCTGCATGTGCAAGGCTCAAAATTAAATACAAGGCGCCACAGCTTAACGTGGAGGTAAACGTTACTTATTTAAATAAAAACTTAAGAATGATATTAGAAAGTAATCAAAACTATACAATATCATATATTTAGACTCGCTGGAACTCGCACGAAATGCTGATTCGAAGTGTTGATTATCTTTTCGAAGCCATTAAAATTATTAATCCGAGTGATGCGTTCAGTAAAACAGAAGAGAAATTGGCAAGGCAAAATGCTCTATCTGCTGCAGAATCGAGCATGGAAATTCTTCGAATTGTCCTTCCATTTCTTACTGCTTGCAGTCAGTGGACGCAAATTCTTTCGCAGAAAGCAGAAGTAACTGTATCACTCGTAGGTGTTGCTTGCAAATCTCTCAAGAAACAAGTACTAGCGATTGAGAAAGTTTCAACAGACATATCAATGTGCATTCCTTCAAGGCAGATACTTACTGATCTAGTTGAAGAGCTTAAAATCAACTTTTCTAAATATTTTTCTGAAGAATACCTAAAGTTTTGGATATTTGAAGTTGGCGCTTTCCTGGACACTCGTATTTATCACACGATGTCGTTTGCGGATAAACGACGCATACTGGAAGATATTTTACCTTCGCTTGTCTCAAAGGACGAGGACACAGAACCCCCAGTGCTCTCTGGAAGAAATCAAAGGAATCTTTCCGAGGAAGAACGTTTTATTGCAGAAAAAACAGGTGCACAAGTTCGAGGTTCTACTCCACTGCAAAGAGAATGGGTTGTTTACAATAGACTTGCAACTTCCTTTAAGGGAGAAAATCCCTTAAAATTTTGGTCTATGCATTCAAAAGAGTTACCAATCCTCGCAAGGATTGCACGACGTATACTATGTGTTCCAGTTACGTCTTCACAAGTTGAGAGGCTCTTTTCAGCAAGTGGAAGGATTTGCACTTTCGATAGAGCAAGGCTTAAGCCTATGAACGTCGATATTTTGACGTCATTGCATGTGTGGTATACTTTAGATCTGCTTGACAAAACAACAACCGCTAAGCAGCGCACAGCTAAAGGGCGCCGTTTTGCATCCTTTCACATCGATGCGATGGACGCTCACTCTGTTGAAGCAGTAATACCTGGTATTAGTGATGATGATGACGATGAAGGCAGTGAAGAATGGGAAGATGAAATTTAAAGCGAGAAAGACGGCGTTTGAGTGAAGCGCTACCACCGCTACCACTACCACCATGGTGGTAGGTGGTAGGTGGTATTTACTAAAAGTAGCAATGGTAGTAGGTGGTAGGTGGTAGGTGGTAGTCGTAAAAAATTATCAAACAGGCATCCCTGCATAGAACATTGTGCAATGTCTGATTGGAGACTCAGTTGCAGCCAACTTAAAACTAGCACGAAATTTAAATATTCCATTCGTTCGATGCAGATCACACTTACTAAACTTAGCAACAAATGTTGGACTAGGTAATTCACAG
>CAIJZF010000352.1 GCA_903825095.1 uncultured Bacteroidota bacterium
GGTTGCGCCACTAAATACTGGTGTAACTCATCTATTGCTTCTAATGGTTTAATAGAGCGTACTAATCCATTTTTTTTCTTAGTATCAATCACAATTTCCAAAGGCATTACACCACCCGCTTCTTTCTCAAACCATTTTAAATCGGTATATAAAGTATCTTTTTTAGGCAGGTCATCTACAATAAAGGCTTCCTTCTTAATACGCATCAATCCCATGATAGAAACTACCACCAAAATACTAGTAATGGCAAATACCCATTTGGTATGTTGGAAAGTCCATCTTTCAATTTTAATCAATACTCTTTCTAAAAATTTATTTTCTAAATATTTTACATGTTTTGTACTAGGCGGAGGTAAAAAAGTTAGTACAGGGGGTATAAACAAAAGACTAATTAAAAATAAGGCCATGATATTTAATCCAGATACCCAACCAAACTCTTTTAATAAAGGACTCTTGGTAAGCGCAAAAACAAAAAAACCAATGGCTGCGGTAATATTACAAAACAATGTAACAATGCCCATTCTACCTACCATTTGTTCAATGGCCTCTTGCTTGTTATTTGATTCCTTATAAGAAGTATGGTATTTATTTAAAAAATAAATGCAATTCGGAATACCTATCACCACTATCAATGGGGGTATTAGTGCAGTGAGTAAAGTAATTTTCTGTCCTAATAAAACCATGGTTCCAAAACTCCATATAACACCCATCACTACCACAGACAAGCTGAGTAAGGTGGCAGAAATAGATCTAAAAAATAAAAATAAAGTTATGGCCGATAATAAAAGCGAGCCTATTAAAAACCATAACATCTCTTTTTTAATTCTATCTGCAAGTATGGTTCTAATATAAGGCAAGCCACTAATATGTACTTTTAAATTTGATTTTGCTACAAAGGCATCTAATTTAGATTGCAAGTTTTTAATAATGGCGGAACGCGCTCCGCTATTAATAGAATCGGGTATAAAACTAATAGCCATTATATAAGCGTGGCTACTTGGATTGTACATTAAATTTTTATAAAAAGGCAGGCTCTCTAAAATAGCTTTATCTGCAGCTAATGCACTGTCAGAACTATAAGGCGCCTTAAAAATTTTATGTGGTAAGAATTTACTAGACGCACTGTCCTTAACAATTGTATAGGCGCTAGGAACACTTACTACTTCCGTTACGCCAGGAATAGTTTTTATGTCTTTTTGTAAATTGGCTACTTGATTAAAAACAGTTGTGGTAAAAAATGAATCGGTCTGAAAACCCACCACCATGGTAGTGCCGTCTACACCAAACTTTTTTACAAATTCTTTATAAATAACAAACTTTGGATTGTCTTCAGGTATGGCCTTGGTAAACTCATAACTTAGCTTTACTTGAATGGCAAAATACCCCATCACTAAAGTAGAAATTGCTAAAAAACTAAGTGCTGCAATTTTATATTTTACAATGTTCTTACCTAATTGATGCCAAGTCATAGTGTATATTTTAAATTAATTCACCCATAAAAAAGCAGCTAATTGTGTGCCCATTCCTATGGCAAAACCCAGTATAAGCTCCTTATTGGTATGATCAGATACTATCATTCTGGCACTCCATACAATGGCTGCAATTGCTATTGCAACCACTACCCAAGGTAAATTATTAATAGGATATGAAAAGCTTACAAGCACTACAGCCGTTAATAAACCACTCACCCCCATTGTATGCAAACTTACTTTTATAAAATGATTTGCTGTAAGTCCAATGGCGCTGGCAATAAAAATACCAAAGTAAAAATATTTTAAGGCCAAGGGCTGGTCTGTAAAATTTCTACTTAAATAATACATCCACCAATAAAAAAACATTACAATTACATAAGGTATGATTCTATCTTTCTGTGTTTTCAAGAAAATGCTATCGCTGAATTTTAATCTCCATAATAAGAAAACCGCAAAGGCTGGAAAAAAAGCAGTCAACCAAAATACACTAAATAATTTTAGTTTCAATTGCCAATCGGTAATACTCGCAAACTCGAAAGGCACCACTTGCATTAAATAGAGAAAAAAATAAGTAGGTATAAATAAAGGGTGTAGTACATAAGACACTAAATGAGCCAATATTTTTAAGAACTTCGGTGGTTGATTTTCCATTCGTCTGTTTAGGTTTTTAACTACAATTCTTTGCGCAATCTAGCTACTGGTACATTTAATTGTTCTCTATACTTGGCAACGGTTCTTCTAGCAATATTATAGCCTTTTTCTTGCAACTGCTCTGTTAACTCATCATCGCTGAAGGGCTTGTGCTTATCCTCCGACTCCAATAGTTCTTCTAATATCGCTTTTACTTCTTTGGTACTTACTTCTTCTCCTGAATCGGTGGTTAAAGACTCGCTGAAAAAATATTTTAATAAAAAAGTGCCAAATTCGGTTTGTACATACTTACTATTCGCTACCCTACTTACCGTAGAAACGTCTAAAGCCGTTTTTTCTGCAATATCTTTTAATATCATGGGCCTTAACTTGGTGGTATCGCCCGTCATAAAGAATGCTTCCTGATGCAACAAAATAGATTTCATTGTATGCAACAAAGTTTGCTGTCTTTGCTGAATCATTTCAATGAACCATTTAGCTGAATCAATTTTTTGTTTTATAAAAAATACAGCCTCTTTCTGCGATTTATCTTGCTTATTACTTCGCTCGTATTCTTTTAGCATTAATTTATAGTCATCGCTAATAACCAGTGGTGGCGCATTACGGCTATTCAAGGTTAATTCTAAGTGGCCATTATTGATAAGCACCGTAAAGTCTGGGATAATATATTTATCGGCCTCGCTCATATGCCCCGTCTCAGCCCCAGGCTTGGGATTTAAAGAAATAATCTGATGAAGCACTTCTTTCATTTGTGTCTCCTCTAAATGCAAACTCTTCTGTATTTTATCGTAGTGCTTGCGTGTAAATTCTTCAAAATGTTTTTCAATAACCGTAATGGCTAGCTTTCTTATTTCATTGGAAGTCGCCTCTTGTTCTGATGGCGAACCTTGTTCCGATTGTTTTCTTTTCAACTGAATAAGTAAACATTCTTGTAAGTTACGAGCACCAATACCGGGCGGATCAAACTGCTGCACTTTTAACAATAAGGCTTCAATTTCTTTTTCTTCTACCCACATGCTTTGTTTGAAGGCTAAATCATCTGCAATAGATTGCAAGGCTCTTCTCAAATAACCATCATCATCTAAACTCCCTACAATTTGTTCTGCAATTTTATATTCATGGTCGGCCAAATCCAACATGCTCAGTTGGTCCATCAATAATTCATGTAAACTTTGTTCTGCTCTAATAGGAATAACCTTGTCATTATCTAGTTCTGGATAATAATCGTCCTTGGTTTTATAATCCGCCACATCTCCTTCATCGTCAAAACTATAATCACTTAATTCTTCATTGCTCATTTCAAATTCATCTACCGGAATGGCTTCTTCTTCCTCCAAGCTACCTTGCAATAAATCATCCGGCATTTCTTCTACCGACTTTTCCATATCTCCTTCTAATAAATCGGCATTCATTTCTAAGGCTGGATTTTCTTCCAACTCTTCTTTGACTCTTTGTTCTATTTGGGCAGTAGGAATTTGCAACAACTTCATCAGTTGTATTTGCTGTGGCGACAATCTTTGTAATTGTCTTTGTTGCAAGGATTGGCCTAATGACATAATCGCTGCTTTAAGAAATTGCTTTTTTTATCACGCTTAAAAATGCAGCTCCTTTTTCATGTACTTGCTCTTCCGTCCATAATAAACTAATGGCGGTAGAGATACATCTACTCATGATGGCATCGCTTTTTTCAAAAGATTTTGTACTTAATGCAGCTAGTGCTTTTTGTTGTGCTTCATTTAAAGCAGAAAGACTTTGCACATTTTTAAGATGCGCCCACTTTTTGATATAATGCCAGTTGTTGGCATACCAATAAAAATTTCCAGCTAATATATTAGCCTGCTTCATAGCCTCTATTACTTTTTCTGTGGCTTCATGAGAAGGTAAAAACCAAGTTAAAAAACTGCCACTATCTCCTGCAGGATCCGGTACTGTTCTAAAAGCAATGCCAGGCACTTGCTCTATATAAGATCTTAAAATTTGATTGTTCTTTTTTTGTACCTCTAAAAACTGGTCTAATTTTCTTATTTGTGCAAGACCCACTGCAGCATGCAATTCACTAATTCTAAAATTATATCCCAAGAAAGGATGTAAGTCTGCTCCTCTATCCACACCTAAATGATCATGTCCATGATCGGTGTAAGCATCTGCTTTAATGTATACATCTTTATTATTGGTCATCACCACACCTCCTTCACCACAGGTAATTGTTTTTACAAAATCAAAGGAAAAAGTACCTGCATGTCCAATAGTACCTAATGCTTTTCCTTTATAAGTACCGCCAATGCTTTGACAAGCATCTTCCAATAATATTAATTGATGTTTATCGCAGATGGCCTTTAAGGCATCTAAATCGGCCATGCTTCCGCACATATGCACGGGCATGATACATTTTGTTTTAGGGGTAATGGCGGCTTCCACTGCTGCAGGGTCTAATGTAAGTGAACTATCAATATCTACTAAAACAGGCACAGCGCCCACACTTAAAATGGCTTCAAAACTTGCCACAAAAGTAAAGGCAGGCATAATCACCTCATCTCCAGCGCCTATACCTAATGAAACCATTGCAGTGGTTAAAGCTGCAGTACCACTGGAAGTTAATTGCGCATATTGAGTACCAAAACGGCTACAAATAGCCTGTTCTAGCTCTTTTGATTTCCAGATCCCTTTTCTAGGGCCATCAAAACCATAACGCATTAGAATACCGGTCTCTAGGACCTCATTTACTTCTTTTTTTTCTTCCGCTCCAAAGAATTCAAAACCTGGCATACCCTTTAGTTTTATTGATAAACAAAGGTAGTTTAAAAAACGAAAATTGGGTGTTTTTCAGTAATTTGCGCCCGTAAAAAAACTACACCGAATTTATGGAATACAGCAAACTAATCGCCGTTTCTGGCCTATCAGGATTATTTGAATTATTGACCAGCAAAAGCGATGGTGCGATAGCTAAATCACTAGAAAATGATGCCACTCAATTTATTAGCTCAAGAGCGCATCAGTTCTCTCATTTAGAGAGTATTGAGGTATTTACGACCCGCGAAAACGTTTTTTTAGCGGAAGTATTTATTGCCATGGGTAAATCTAAGGAAGCCTTACCTAATGAAAAAGATCCCAAATCGGTAGAAGCCTATTTCAAAAAGACTTTCCCCAATATGGACTTTACAAGAGTGTATGCGAGTGATATGAAGAAAATGGTAAAATGGTTTGCACAATTGCAAAAGCATAAGGTAGAACCTACCTTGCCAGAGGCAGACGACGAAGCTGAAGCAGAAGAAGCAAAGGCATAAGCCTTTGCTGATGAAGAAGCAAAGGCATAGGCCTTTGCTGATGACAGAGTAAAACTACTTTGACTTACCCTCCACTAACTTATATAAAAAGCTTACCTAACCTAGGGTAAGTTTTTTTTTATCCTTAAATTGCAATACCGCCAATAGCTATAAGTAGCGATTGCATAAAAAATTACACATGAAAAAAATA
>CAIJZF010000353.1 GCA_903825095.1 uncultured Bacteroidota bacterium
AAGGCTTTAGAAAAATTATATGCAGATAAAAGAGTGAAGGCCATTGGGGTGGCTAATTATAATATTGCCTTATTAGAAGAATTAAAATCAACAGCTAATATTGTTCCTGCAGTCAATCAAATAGAATTCTCACCTTGGTTGTTTCAAGAAGACTTACTAAACTACTCTAAAGTAGCAGGTATTCAAGTGCAGTCTTATTCACCCATTACTAGAGGGCTCAAATTTTCAGATGAGCGACTAGTAGTTCTTTGTAATAAATATAATAGAACACCTGCACAAATTGTATTGAACTGGCATTTACAGCATGGCATTTCAACTATACCTAAATCCTCCAAAAAGGAAAGATTAGTCGAAAATTTTGAAGCTACTAAGTTTACGCTCTCTAACGAGGATATCAAAATAATGAATAGCTTTAATGAAAATTTTAGAATTTGTGACGATCCTCAAACTTATTTATAATTTTAAACTTAATTAACCCAATCAAAATGAAAAAATTTATTTTATTCGCCCTTTTAGCAACTAGTTTTTTAACTACGCATGCTCAAAATAGAACAGGAGAGTTAAAACATATTGTATTATTTACTTTTAAAGCAAGTTCTTCTGCAAAAGAAGTAGAAAATGTAGCACATACATTTGCAAAACTATATGGCAAAGTGCCTCAGGTAAAAAATATGCAGTGGGGTATTAATATGAGTCCTGAACATTTAGACCAAGGCTTTACACATTGCTTTACACTTACTTTTAATTCTGAGAAAGATTTAGCTGACTATCAATTAAACCCTGCACATATAGCCTTCCAAGCTGTATTAAAACCACATATGGATAAAGTTTTTGTAGTGGATTATTTTGTAGAGCCTAATAATTAATGCAGTCTCTAATAATTAAAAAAAATTACTAATAAGCTAGGCGCTTATTTAAAAGAAAAGCCCCCTCCAATTAAGGAGGGGGCTTTTTTATTCGAAACGATTGTAAATGACAAAAGTTTTTTCCTATTTAGTTTTCATTGCAATAGGAATAGAGGGGCTTTGAATCCACTTAATGAAATTAGAAACCATAGTGTATAAGAAATGATAAATAGCAAGATTCACATACAAAACAGTTAATCCAAGTGCCACATTCACAAAGGCACCAGCTACTAAGAATAAATCATTAATATTCCAAAGCATATCACCTGTAAAGCTTTGACCACTTGGCATAGTGAAAGAGCCAAAAGAACTTAATACAGATGTTAAATAATCTAATCTTAATGCAGCGAATAAATTAGTTAAGCCCTGCATAGGTAAACTACTTAAACCACTAATGGTACTGAAAGCAGTGCCCGTAGTTGCATTGAATAAATTGGTATCAAATACAAAAGATAAGGTTAAGCAACAAGCGCCTATAAAAGCACCTACTGCAGCTACTTCTCCAAGTATTTTGATATTGGTTGTAACAAAGTCTTTAAAAAGAAAAGTTACCATACCGTTATGTGAACCACCCAGGCTTTCCCCTCTAGCTTTAATGATATGCGCAATAGGGAAGGCTGAATAAATAAGCAATAAAGTAGTTAAAACACTACCTGCTTTTCCTAGACCCGTGCTAGCGGTATCGGTGAAGTACCCCATAGCACCATGAATGATAGCCACTTCCATGGAGATAAATACTACAATAGACAGAATCTGATAGATTGACTTAGTGTAGGATCTTACTCCATTTTGAGAATCGAAATTATCTACTGCAGCGTTTAACTGCGCATTCAAAACTTTTTGATTCACCATCTGGGGAAAATCAAGAATTTGTTGATAGATTTTTTTCATTTTTGGTTTTGGTTTGGTTATTAATAAGCAATTCGGTTAATAAAAATTACAAAAAATACTTATATAACACAGCAATCTAAAAAAGAAGCAAAATGGTAGTTTTTTTAACTCGCGTCTAAAGCACTGAGGGTCAAGTTATAAGTCATAAATATTTTTTTTGCTCAAAATGCAATTTTATGTTTTCTTTAACATTTATATTTAGTAAACTATATAGTAATATTCATTTTAAGTCATTGAACAAGAATTCATTAATATAAAAAAAGGGTATAAATTGACAATTAGAAAAATCGCAATAAGAAAATAATATATGAATAAGATAAAACGCAACCTTGG
>CAIJZF010000354.1 GCA_903825095.1 uncultured Bacteroidota bacterium
AAATACCAAAATTAAAAATTATGTTTTTACGTTCCCTTCATTTAGTTGTATTTGCTTTATTTATTTCCCTTGCAGCAAGCGCGCAAAATGTAGATTTATTTTCAGAAAAAACGAATTCTACCAATGCAGATTTTACCACCGGTACTTTTAAAGCTACCCGTATTATTAATGGCCAGTCTATAGAAAACGTGGGAGCGGGTGTATTGGACTTCAGAATTTTACACCGCTTTGGTCCACTTAGCGACGGAGGGTATAATTTTTTTGGATTAGATCAGGCCACTATGCGCATAGGTTTAGACTACGGGCTTACAGACCGTCTTATGATAGGTATAGGCCGTAGCACCTATCAAAAGCAGTACGATGGCTTTTTAAAATATAAAATTATTAGACAACAACAAGGTCAGCGAAATATTCCTTTTAGTTTGAGCTATGCCAGCTCTTTTATTTATAAATCATTGCGTGATGTTGCTACTACTTATACGCCCTATGTATCGGATAAATTTTCTTTCTCGCATCAATTACTACTTGCAAGCAAGGTGAACGATTATTTTTCTTTACAATTATCGCCTACCTTAATTCATTATAATATGGTAGATACTAAAACCACTCCCAACGATTTTTATTCATTAGGGGTAGGCTTTAGACAAAGAGTAACTAAAAGAGTAAACATAACTACAGAGTATTATCATAGATTTACTAGCTTAGAGGGCTACAAAGACCCTTTATCGGTAGGAGTTGACATTGAAACAGGAGGCCATGTTTTTCAGTTACATGTATCTAATTCAACAGGCATGACCGAGCGTACTTTTATTAATGAAACTACAGGCAGTTGGGCAAAAGGTGATTTACGTTTTGGATTTAATATCTCCAGAGTATTTACCGTTCGTAAACCCAAAGAGCTTCGAAATATTAAATGGTAGAATAAATTTATGCGCAAAATGACAAAACTAATATACGCCATTGCAGTAGTGGCCATCACAGCCCTTGGAGGATACTATTATGTATTTGTCTATTCTAAAACACATCATAGAAATGTGCAATCAGAAAAAGGCATAGTCATTCAAGCCGATTCTTTAAGCGCTGCTTATCAAGCCAATGAAAAAAATGCCAATGCTTTATATTTAAATAAAGCAGTGGAACTAAGTGGAACCATTGTGAGCATTGATAAAAACCAGGAAGGAAAAATAACCTTAATCTTAGGCAGCGCCGATTCTTTTTCCAATGTATCGGTTACTTTAATAAGCACAACTCCCATATCTCAAAAAATAGGTGAAACCATTACCATTAAAGGGGTTTGCACTGGGTCCTTGAGTGATGTGATAGTGACGGAAGGGGTGGTGAAGTTGTAGTATTAATAATCATTTTCAGGGCTATCTCCGTCTGCTATGGCTTTTTTGAATTGAGCTTCCCAAGTACTAGGTTTAAGATTCAATTTATTTTTAACTCTTTTACTTTTGGTATATCGCTTCGCTCTAACCAACTCAACTTCTTTAGTAATTTCTTTTAATGAAGGTGCAGTTTTAGCCTTTGATCGAAGATTATTTAATACAGATTGTAAAGAACTTTTTGATGGCTTTTGAATGGCAATCCAATTTTTCTTTACCATATCTTTTAAGATAACGTTAGCCTTAGGGTTCAATATGTTTACTTCAATGGTTTTCATAATTCAAATTTAAAGATATTCAGTCAATTTTTTTACTCTTTTGCTAAGTCCAAGGCTTCCTTTTCTAATTCCTTGGATACATAAAAATTAGTTTCTTTAATTTTTTCTAGCATTGGTTTAATACTAGGTATTAATTTTTTATTCTTTGCTGAAATAATGACGCCTATTGTTCCAGTAACTTTTATGCCAAGCTCTTTAGCTAAAGACCTCCCTTTAAAATCATCAATAATTATGGTGCTATTAAGAATTTCTAATGCTAGCATAATTGCACTTGCTTCGCCTTTATCTATTCTTTTTTCAAATAAAAATACGTTTTCATTAAGTTTTATGGGACAGACAATTATCCAATCTGGGAGTGGTTCGTCAAACTCTTTAGCAATAGTGTCTGTAATTAATACCTCCCCATACAAAAGCTTTAGTAGATGAAGCTCCTTAATTTTTGAAAGAATAATAAGACAACTGGTGTCAACAATAATTTTACGCATTCCTCACATCTGATTCTAAATCAGATGCAGGGTAATTGAAAACGGAGATGTTATATTTTCCCAATAACTCAATAAATGAACTTTTAGAACAGCCTATCATTTCTGAGGCTTGGCCTAAAGAGAGTTTCCCTATTTCGTATAATCTTGTAGCTACGATAACTGTTAGTTCGTTGCTGTTGATTTCTACATTATCGGGGATGTTTAAATTCATACTCTTCATTATTCGAATTTAGAGAAAATATTGCCATTTTTCGTACCCTGCAAATAATTTAATGTTAATCAGCGAATTAAGCACATAAATCAAATCAATTTCCAAGTATTTACCGCAAGCTTTTGGGGTATAAATGAATTGAACTAAATTGAGTGATCCTAAAAAGTCAATATGAAAAAAGCAATCTTATTTACGACAATCTTATTTAGTATTTGCATTGGAGCAAATCAAACCTTGAATGCTCAAACTACTAAAGCCGCAACAACGCTTAGTAAGGAAGAACAAAAAGTAATGGACTATATCGATGCCAATATGCCAAGGGCTATTGCGCTTTTAAAAGAATCGGTCGATATTAATAGCGGTACTTTAAACATAGAAGGCGTAAAAAAAGTAGGCGCTATTTTCGCGCGTGAATTTGAGAAAGCAAATTTTAAAACCAAGTGGATCCCAATGCCCGATTCACTTCGCCGCGCAGGACATTTAGTAGCGAGTATTGGATTTAATGATGCTTCAGAAAAAGCCGCCAGCAAAACAAAAACCAATAAAGGAAAAAAACTATTTCTCATAGGTCATTTAGATACAGTCTTTGAACCCGATATGCCGGCAAACCCTTTCACCATGTTAAATGATTCTACCGCTACAGGACAGGGCGTGACTGATATGAAGGGAGGAGATGTAGTAATGATTATAGCACTTCAAGCATTGCAAGCACAGGGTTTATTGAAGGATGCTAATATTATTGCTTATTTAACGGGCGATGAAGAGCATGCAGGGTATCCGCGTGAAGTAAGTAGAGGTGATTTTATTGAAACTGCAAAGCAAACTGAAATTGCATTAGCCTTTGAAGGAGCCAACGGATTAAATTCTGTGGCCACTGCAAGAAGAGGCGCTAGCGGATGGTTATTAAATGTAAAAGCAAAAACAGGACATAGCTCGGGAGTGTTTACAGCAGGTGCAGGTTATGGTGCTATTTATGAAGCAGCCAGAATTGTGAATGAATTTAGAGTACAGTTAAGTACAGAAAAATATTTAACCTTTAACCCTGGTGTATTTATTGGAGGCTCTGAAATGAACTACGATGAAACCAAGGCAACAGGAACTGCTATTGGTAAAACAAATATTATTTCCCCTGCAGTAACTGTAACCGGAGACCTTCGCTTTTTAACGGAGGAACAAAAAATTAATGCAAGAAAAAAAATGCAAGCTATTGTTGATAATAGTTTAGCAGGCACCAAGGCCACTATAGAATTTCAAGATGGCATACCTAGTATGGCGCCAACAGATGGCAACAATAAAGTATTAGAAGTAATAAGTGGAGTGACTCAAGCTATGGGCGTAGGTCCTACCACAGCTGGCGATCCAGGTTCTCGCGGTGCAGGAGATATTTCTTATATAGCTGCTTATGTAGATTGTATTGATGGCTTAGGCTCTTCAGGAAGAGGAGCACATGCACCAGGAGAAACTATAAATTTAAAAGAACTACCTTATTTAATAAAAAGAGCAGCGCTTACTATTTATAGACTAAGCAAATAGTTTAATACTATAAAATTTAAAGTAGATCAGACTAAAAAACTAAAGAGTAGAAAAAAGTATAAAGCTTAAGTAAATCTTAAACAAGAATAAATTTATTTACTACCTCTAATTTTTTGTAAAATAACTAAAGGAATAAAAATAGGCGCTTCAATAAAATATCTTTTAAACATACGCTTGGGTTCTTGCATAAAACGGTAGAACCATTCAAGTCCTGCTTTTTGCATCCATAGGGGTGCTCTATTAATTAAACCAGCAGTTACTTCAAAAGCACCACCAATGCCAATGGCAATTTTGGTGTTTAGCATTTCTAAATTTTCACTAATCCAAATATCTTGTTTGGGGGCAGTTAAACTTACTAAAACAATATCGGGCTGCACTGTATTAATAGCTGCAATCATTTTATCATTTTCTGCTTTTTCAAATTTAGCAGCAAAGGGTGGGCAGTAAACTCCTTTAATATTTATGGATGGATGAAGTTGTTCCGCTTTTGCTTTTAAGGCATCGCCCACTCCAGGGGAAGCCCCTAAAAAAAACAAACTAAAATTATGGCTAGCGCAGAATGCTAATAAAGCAGGCAGTAGGTCTAGTCCCGTAATGCGCTGCTCAATGGGAGTTCCTAAAAAGCGGGAGGCCCATAAAACAGGCACCCCATCACAAAGGGTGTAAGTGGCATTATTGTAAATAGCCAATACTTGGGCATTTTTTCTAGCGGCTAAAATGGAATTCACGGGGGTAATGCAAACGCTGGCCTTGGTATTTGAACCAATGAGGCTGGCAAAACCATTTAACAAATTAGACATGGATATAGAGCTAACCTGAATACCTAATATGTTATGTTTTGGATGCATGAATGGCTCAAATTTACCTAAGTAGGGTTAAAAATAGGCTAAAGCCCCGGTTTTTTCGGGTATTTTAGGGGTATTTTGTCTGATTTTCAATAGTTTTGAGCGAATGAAAGCAGCTAAATCACTAATTGTAATTACCTGGGACGGGGTATCAAAGCCTTTGGAATATGTACTGCAGGATGTAGACAGAAATTTCGACTTATTAATTTTCGATCATAGCGCCAAGGCGCCCAAGGAGCTAGTGGCCCATTTGAACCCGGAATTCTATCTATCTACCAGAACCGAGAACAAGGGCCAGGTATTTTATGAGGTATATAAGTACTTATATCCCAACAATGAAGAGCGCTATGAATATATAGGTGTGATAGACGACGATATTTACACTTCTTATTCCGACCTAAATAAATTAATATTTATAGGTCAAATAAATCATTTAGATGTGTTTCAACCAAGCATCTCACACGATAGTTTTTTTGATCATCGTCAGTTCACACACAAGGCAGGGTATCAAACAAAAAAAGAAGATTGGGTAGAGATTATGTTTCCCATGTACAGAGAAAAATTATTTAAAGCAGCAGGCCCTTACTTCAATGAAACCATTACTGGGCAAGGGATTGACTTATACATGATGCCTGTACTTCAGGTGATTCATAATATGAAAAATACGGCGGTAGTGCATGCTATTCAAATTAAACATTGCAGACCAGTGCAGTCCGGAGACAGAACTTATTCCGATGGCAAATCGAACTTTGATAACATTAATCATTTGCGTGATTTATCTATTGAGTTAATTAATAAAAATAAAAATTTATTTGACGATGCTTTTATGAAACGCATCATTGATGTAAGATATTATAGAGGCATATCTATATTTAAGAAACTAAAGAGGGTGCCTGGCATGTTGAAGAACATGTATAAGGAAATAGTGGATCTTAGCTATAGATAGGCCACCACAATTAATTATTATATATTTGTATTCATAATAGCAACTTAAGACGAATACAAATACGACCACAAAGACTAGAAAATGACAAATACAGGCACAGAAACCATAAAATATTCAGAGCTGAAGGCGGTCATACAGCGCTTTGCGAACTATTTTATAAGCCAGTATAAAATCATATTGTTTATTACCCTCATTACCAGTGCTTTAGGTTTATTGTATGGGAAAATACAGCCATCTACCTATAAGGCAACTTCTACCTTTATTGTAGAGGACAAGTCGGGTAAAGGCGGCGGTGGTTTATCGGGTTTAGCTTCTCAATTTGGAATAGATGTAGGCGGACTAACAGGCGGCGGAGCCGGTTTATTCGATGGCGATAATATCTTAGAAATTATAAAATCAAGGTCCATAATAGAAAAGGTTTTATTAACTAAAATGGAAGAGCCTTCTTCTTTAAAAGGTCAAACCATTGCCGATTATTATATCCAAATAAATAATTTAGCTCCTGCTTTTGAAAGCAAAAACATAAATGTTAAATCATTAAATTTTGCAGGTTTAACAGAAGGCGCGAAACATACAATTCAACAAGATAGTATTTTATATATTTTATATAGTAGAATTAATAAGAATTTAAACGTTGAAAAGAAAAGCAAGAAAAGTACTATTATAACTTTAGAAGTAGTATCGGGTGATCAAGTATTTTCAAAAACATTTGCTGAAGAAGTTTTAAAACAAACCAGCGATTTATATATCGATATTAAAACAGGAAATTTATCAAGAAGTATTGATAGAATTCAGCAGAAAGCCGATTCTTTACAAAACTCTCTTAGAGGTATTTATCAAAAATCTTTCCAAGCAGAGAATGCTACCAAATTATATAATGTAAATAGTTCACTAAGAATTAATACTTCACAAACTGAGATAGCTGCAAGAGATAAAACAGTATCAAGTACCTTATACGGCGAAGTAGTCAAAAACTTAGAGACTTTAAAATTATCTCTCATAAATCAAACACCTGTAATACAAGTATTGGATACACCTAAATATCCATTGTTTGATCAGCGCACGCCAGCAAGGTATTCTTTAATAATAGGCTTTGCTATTGGTATTGTGCTTTCTTTCTTCTATGCGCTTTACAAGTATACCTCTAATTAATTTTTAAGTATGCACCGCCTATTTTTATTAAGGGCCTATGGAGACTTTGTAATTTTATTACAAGCCTTAATGCAAAGCCCTCAAAAAAATAAGTATACAATAATTGCCTCTAAGCATTTACAGCCACTCTATGAAGAACTTGCTTCAGTTATTGATTTAACTAATATTCAAATTCAATTTATAAATTTTGGTATAACTCATACACAACTAAGTTTATTTACCAACAAGCATTTGCTAAGTTTAAATATGCTTAACGAATTAAAAGAAATTAAAAATTTTGTTAAGCAAAATCCCAATACTGAAGGAACCGACTATATAGAACAAGATAAAAGAATTGGTTTGTTTAATACAATTACTGGGCTAAGTTTTAATTCTATTGTAAGTACTGAACCTGTATATAATTCTTATGCAAAGTTTTTTGAAAATTCAGCTATAAAAAAAGAAATAAGTAAGGAAGAAGGGGAAATAGATAATAATGTAGAAATTTTAAAAGAAAATAAAGAAAGTGAAACATTAAATAATAATAAACTAAATACTAAGAAGGTTTTATTATTTCCCGATACAAGACAGGCTAAAAAAAATATACCAAGCTCTTTAATTAATAAGCTTGAAAATGAAATGGAGGCTAAGGGCTATACATTAGAAATTGCTTATTTCAAAGAAGCGCCCACAAGCACCAATGCAAATAATGCATCTTCAAAAACTAAGCAAGTACTGTATTCTAATTTCAAAACCCTTATTCAATATATTCAAGAAGCTGAATTAATTCTAGGTGCCGATAGCCTGCCCATTCATCTTGCCTATCTATTAAAAAAGCCACATTATATATTATATCCTAATGGCTATCCTCAATTGTTTATGACACCATATGCTCAAATAAATAATAGGTTTGGTACATTTGATCATTATAATTTTAGTTTTTTATAAGCATCATGGTAGCAGCAATCAATACTTATATCCTCTACTCTCCATTAGAAAAGGACAGAACTAATAGGGTAGAAGCTATGCGCCAACAGTTTAAGCAGTTTACTATATCAGAGTCTATTTATCCGAGTAATACCCATATTCCTTTTTTAAAGGCGATTATAGAAAAATCAAAGGAAAGAACAGGGAAGGCCTTAATGGCCACGGAAGTTGCTTGCTTATTAGGCCATAGAAGAATACTAAAGCAAATTGTAAAGGCGGCCACCAATAATGAAGAGCATTTCTTGGTCCTAGAATCGGATAGTAAAATTCTCAATTTCGAGCTCTTAAAAAACCATTTTGAACTTATATCTAAGCAGTATGACTTCTTTTTCTGGGGTGCCTGGGAGGGAAATGCCAAGGTCAAAAGGTCCAAAGGCCAGGTTATTGAGGGTAAGTATACCATTGGAGAGCCCTTATTACATACCATATACTGTACTTATGGCTATTCTTTAAATAAACCCACTGCCCAGTATTTATTAAAACAAAGCCGCATAATTTCTACACCCTTTGATATTTTCAAGCAGTT
>CAIJZF010000355.1 GCA_903825095.1 uncultured Bacteroidota bacterium
AAAATACTTCAAAAACTGCTTCTGAGGCTCCCTGCCCATTTTACTGGTCTCATCTACCCACTTCACCTGGGCCACTGGCCCATTTTTCAAGATGGCGTTTAGCCATTCTCTTATTTGGGTTAAATAATCGGCATCGCTATGCTGTAATAAATGAAGGGCTTCTCTATAATTACCATCCGACATAGAAGCAATTTGTGCGGCTTTTTCTTTTTCAATTTGTCCTTTATTAATTAAAGCGGCTTCAATTTCTCCACTACTTAATCGAGGCACTTTAATAAATTGACATCTGCTTAATATAGTAGGTAAAATATTTTCCTCACTGGCGGCTACTAAAATTATAATGGTGTTATCAGGAGGTTCTTCAATAAGTTTTAATAATTTATTGCCTTCCTTGCCTAGGTATTCAGGCATCCACATGACTAAAACTTTATAAGCACTTTCAAAACTTTTAAAAGATAATTTCTTAATAACTTCAGCGCATTCATCGGCGCTAATATTCCCTTGTTTGTTTTCAGCTTTAATAAATTGTAACCAATCAAAAACATTTCCATAAGGATAGCCCATAATAAACTCTCTCCACTCTTCAATATAATTAGCACTTAAATTTTTTTGTCCTGGCTTTTCACTTATAGATGGGAAAGAAAAATGTAAATCGGGGTGCATGAGTTTACTGGCTCTATGATAAGCAGGTAAATTTTCTATTTGATCGGGTGTGTAGAAAACATCTTCTTTCACTTCTGTAGCAGCTGCTCCGAATAAGTCGGCCACAGCGCCCTCGTTATTCGCTGGAAGACTCACAATATATTGTGCAAAGGCAATGGCTAAAGGCAGGGCCCCAGCGCCTTCTGGGCCTGCAAATAATAAAGCATGGCTTAGTCTTTTTTGTTCTACTAAGTGAACCAATTGCTTTTTTAAAGCTTCCTGTCCTATGACTTCGCTAAATAACATGCAACGAAGATAATGGATAGTTTATAAAGCCGGGCTAAAAAGCAGGCCTATAGATTTATTTTAAATAAGACAAAATAGCCTCGCTATCTGGCTTCACGCTGCTTGGGAAATAAGCAATCATTTTGCCATTCTCGTCAATTAAAAATTTATTAAAATTCCAGGCAATACTTGCATCTAAAATTCCGTTTTTTGATTTCATGGTAAGCCATTGATAGATTGGTGCGATATTATCACCTTTTACATCAATCTTATCGGCTAAAGGAAAACTAACACCATAGTTCTTTTTGCAAAATGCAACAATTTCTTCATTGGTTCCTGGTTCTTGTCCACCGAATTGGTTGCAAGGGAAACCTAGAATGACTAATTTGTCTTTGTACTGCTCGTATACTTTTTCTAAACCTTCGTATTGAGGTGTGTAACCACATTTAGAGGCAGTATTCACAATTAATATTTTCTTGCCTTTGAAACTAGCAAGGTTTAAATTTTTACCGTCAATACTTTTTACAGTAAAACTATGAATGCTTTGTGCATTCGTTGTAAATACGGTGGCCATAAGTAAAATGCTTAATAATGTTTTCATAATAATTGCGTTTATTTTTTTGAGTCTTTTATATTCTTTGTCTTTTCGGTGTCTTTGTTTGAACAATTCGCTGTCTTTGCTTGAACAATAAATATAACAATTTATTTTAAAAAAGGTTGACTAGATCGTATAGGCGGCAGCTACCAGGCTTATAGACTTTGGCTGGGCCGCTGACCATAAATAACTAGCCGCCGCTTCCATGGTGGCGCCGGTCGTAATAACATCGTCTACGATTAAAACATTTTTATTAGCAAGTGTATTAGGGCCTATAAGCATAAAGGGCCGCTCGCTTAAATGATTTCTTTCAATTCTATTTTGACGGGTTTGACTTTTTGAACTTTTTTGTTTGACTAGAACAGTTAAGATGGGAATATGGGGTAATTTTTCTTGAATGCCTTCACAAATAACAAGCGCTTGATTATAGCCTCTTTTTCTTTGCTTTTTTTTACTTAGGGGAATAGGTATCATGCAATCGATATTTTTAAAGCGTTGACTATTAATTATGTCTTGTCCCATAATATTTCCAAGTAATCTTCCTGCTTTTTTTTGATATTTATATTTTAAAGCAAAAATTAAAGCTTGCACAATACTGTCCTTGGTAAAAAATAAACTAGCCCCTGCCTCTTGAATGAGTACCCTGCCCCAAAATATTTTTTCTACCTTATTATTTTCAATGGCTAAAAATTCGGTGTAGGGTAAATTTTTTTCACAGGCCTCGCATAAAACTGTTGCTGCGCTTAGTTCTTCGCTACCACAGTGCATACAAATATGCGGATAAAATAAATGTAAAAAACCAGCACTATATGCTTGGATACGATTAAGTAAGGGTCTAATGATTGTATTGTTAGGCATTAAAGAAGAGCTTATAGGCTTCTTCTACTGTTTCTACAGCAACCACACTAATACCTAATTTTTTAGTATCAATTCCTTTTTGATTAAAGCTTGAAATAATAATTTTTTCAAAACCTAATTTTTCAGCCTCTGCAATTCTTTGTTGAATTCTATTCACAGCTCTAATTTCTCCATTCAATCCCACTTCGCCTGCAAAGCAAATGCCTTGTGGGAGTGGAAGGTCCTCGAAAGAAGAAAGCAAGGCTAGAATAATGGCCAAGTCCATGGAAGGGTCTTCTATTTTTAAACCACCGGCAATATTTACAAAAACATCTTTCATGCCAAAGGCAAAGCCGCCGCGTTTTTCTAAAACGGCTAATAAAAGTTGTAATCTTCTTAAATCAAAACCCGTCACTGTTCTTTGCGGTGTGCCATATACACTTTGTGTGACTAGGGCCTGCACTTCAATAAGTAAAGGGCGCATACCTTCCATCGAAGCTGCAATGGTACTGCCACTTAAGGCGTCGTTTCTTTGTGCGATTAAAAAAGCAGAAGGGTTGGTCACTACTTTCATGCCCTCGCTAGTCATTTCATAAATACCTAATTCACTAGTGCCACCAAATCTGTTTTTTAAAGTACGCAACATTCTGTACGCGTAATGTCTATCTCCTTCAAATTGCAATACGGTGTCCACCATATGCTCCAATATTTTCGGTCCTGCAATGGTTCCTTCTTTCGTAATATGCCCTATTAAAAAAACGGGTGTACCTGTTTCTTTAGCAAAGCGTTGAAATTCTGCAGCAGTTTGTTTTATTTGAGAGACGCTGCCAGCCGCCGCTTCAATAAGATTCGATTCTAAAGTTTGTATAGAATCGACAATAACCACCGTTGGTTTTAATTTCTTAATGGCTTTAAATATAGCTGCTGTATGTGTTTCAGTTAATAAAAAGAATTGATCGTTTTTAATATTCAATCTATCGGCGCGCATTTTTATTTGCTGAATACTTTCTTCTCCACTGATATATAAGACAACTTGCTCCTTCATTAAAAGCCCTTGTTGTAAAAACAAAGTACTTTTTCCAATACCAGGTTCGCCAGCTACAAGAATAATAGAGCCCAGAACAATACCGCCACCTAATACTCTATTTAATTCAGCGTCTCCGCTGTCAATTCTTTTTTCTGATAAACTATTGACTTCATTAATGGCAATAACCGTAGTGCCTTTTTGATTCGTATGATACTCTTCCCAAGTACTTTCTTTTTCCTTACCACTATCAATTAATTCTTCGGTAAATGTATTCCACTCATTGCAAGAAGGGCATTTGCCCGCCCACTTGGTGGATTCGTATCCGCAGTTATTGCAAAAGAAAGCAGATTTAGATTTACTCATGTATTAAAGATATGGCAGTAAAGATAATGGCAAAAATAAAACCAAGCTAAGTAAAAGCCGAAATTTCCTTAGAACTTTATCTCTTCTTGTTGATCGTCTAAGAATCGGTATTCTACTAAATGACTGGTATTAGAGGCCTGGGAGCTTAATTTAATTTTATACTTCTTTTTCCAACGCTTAACAATACTGGTAAAAATACCCTTGGTTAAATGGGAATGTATAATAGGATGCACCAAAATAGTCAATGACTTATGGCTATGTGTTGCTAAATAAGCTATTTTCTTCTCCATTTCATCTTCTAATAATAAGGCAGAAGTTATTTTACCTGAACCAGCACAAGCAGGACAATCCTCAGAAGTGTTGATATTTACTTCAGGTCTAATTCTTTGACGGGTAGCTTGTAAGAGTCCAAATTTAGAAATAGGAAGTACTGTATGTCTTGCTCTATCTGTCTTCATGTGTTCTTCTAAGGCTTCTTGAACTTTCTTACGGTTCTCAGGTAGTTTCATATCAATGAAGTCTACCACAATAATGCCTCCGATATCTCTTAGTCTTAATTGTCTAGCTATTTCTTCTGCCGCTTCTAAATTGGTTTGCAGGGCATTCTCTTCTTGGTTATTACTAACACTTTTAAAACCAGAGTTTACATCTATTACATGTAAAGCTTCTGTATGTTCTATTATTAAGTAGGCGCCACTATTTAAATTTACTGTTTTGCCAAAAGAAGATTTTACTTGCTTCGTTATACCATACTGATCAAAGATTTCTTGGTCTCCAGTATACATAGAAAGAATATTGGCTTTTTGTGGGGCTATTCTTTGCAAGTAACTTAAAGTAATGTCGAATATTTTTTTATCATTCACCACTATTTTATTAAAGTCTTCGTTTAATAAATCTCTTAATATACTAGTGGTTTTACTTTCTTCATTCATAATTCTAGTCGGCGGCATAGCCCCTTTCAAATTAGATTGAATATTTTTCCAGTTCTGTGTAAGGGTTAATAAATCTTCGTGTAATTCTGCAGTGGACTTTCCTTCGGCAGCGGTTCTAACTATCACTCCAAAATTCTTAGGTCTTACGCCTTCAAATATTTTTTGTAAGCGTTTGCGTTCTTCACCAGAATGAATTTTTTTAGAGACTGCAACAATTTCATTAAAGGGCGTTAGCACTACAAAACGACCGGCTAATGATATCTCACAAGTAAGTCTTGGTCCTTTAGCAGCAATAGGTTCTTTTAAAATTTGTACTAAAATATGCGGCTTGCCGTTCAATACTTCAGAAATCTTTCCTGTTTTTATAATTTCAGGAGCCGATTGGAATTTAGAAAAATCAAATTGATTATTTTCATCAGCAGTAGCCTGCTGCGTATACTTTAAAATGGATTTTATATAGGGACTAAGGTCGGTATAATGCAAGAAGGCATCTTTTTCAAAGCCCACATCCACGAAGGCTGCATTCAGCCCAGGTATAATTTTTTTGACTTTACCTAAATACAAGTCTCCTACAGACCAACGGGCATCTAGTTTCTCGTTATGTATTTCAACTAACTTTTTTTCCTCTAATAAGGCTATTTCAACTCCTTCTGGGGAGCTATTAATAATTAAATCTTTGTTCACGATAGCAACTTTTAAAAACAGGTAGCCCACGAAATAGCGGAACGGCTGTTTTATTTTTTTTGAGACACATCCACTTTACAAAGGAAGGAAAAGGTAAAGTAAAGTTGCTTAGTAGATAAGTGGTGTGTGATTTGAAAAGAAGACAAGCGTATTTATTTTATTAAATACGCTTGTCTTAGGATAGAGAACTATTTGTTCTTTTTCTTATGACGATTCTTTCTTAAACGTTTCTTTCTTTTGTGCGTCGCAATTTTATGACGCTTTCTTTTTTTACCACAAGGCATGTCGAATAATTTTTGTTATAAAATGTTATTTCTTTAATTCTTGAATTCTTTTAGTCACTGCTTCTTTCGCTGCGGGTATATTTACCTTTTCTCTCACTACGGTATACCACTGTATGGCGCTATTTTTTTGGTTGGTCAATTCATAACATTCTGCCAGGTTCACCATGGCTTCTATGTTATTGGGTTCAAGTTTGATGATGATTAAAAAACGTTCGATTGCTTTTTCATACTGTCCCGATTTCTTACCCCCTAATGCTAAAATAAGTTGGCCATAAGTATTTTGTGGATTCTTGTCCACTACTTCTTTCACCTTTAAAATGCCTTGCATAGGATTGTCTGAAATATTTCCAAACAGGTAGCAGGCACCTAAATTTATTTTTGATGTATCATTTATAGGATTGATAACCAATGCTTTCTCTAAAAGAACTTTTGCATTTAATGCCATCCATTTCTGAAGGGCAGGTGGTGCGTCAGGCGTTGTTAAGTTATTTACCAACAGCTGGGCTGCAAAAGTGAGGCTTTTTTCAGTATTTTCCAACAAAGCAGCACTGTAAGTATAATATAAATAAGGTTCAATGCGCTGAGCCGAATCTGCCCAATATTGAATGAGGTTTTTATAAGCCTTTAAACTATCGGCTAGCGACTTAGATCTAACTAATTGATTTTCAATTGATAATAAGGCAATTTTCTGATCTGCGTTTAAATTTAATTTAGCGCCATCCACAATAGATTTAGAGCTAAGTTCTTCATTAGCAACCACTTGGCTAGATGCTGAAGGATCAGATTTTTTAGATTTGGGAACTAAAAAGTATAGGATGCTAAATAAAAGCAATCCAGCAAAAACAACAATAATCTGTGGTTTCTTCAAAATAGGTCAATTTCTCGCAAAGGTAAGTTACTTAAGTTTGCTTTTAACCTCGTTTACAAATTCTTTTGCTGGTTTGAATGCAGGAATAAAATGTTCAGGAATTTGAACGGCAATATTCTTTTTAATATTACGTCCAATTTTAGCGGCTCTTTTCTTAGTAATAAAGCTGCCAAAGCCACGTATGTATATGTTTTGGCCGTTTGCTAAGTTTTCTTTCACTTCCTTAAACATAGTTTCTAAAGTAACTAATACGTCCACTTTAGGGATTCCAGTTTTTTCAGAAATTTGATTGATAAGATCAGACTTTCTCATGAAGTTTAATTTTGGTGTTCAGTATTAAAAATAAATTAAATTTTACCTTTTTACAACTATATTCCAATATTTTTATCCATTTTAGCCCATAATTCTAAGCTTATATACATATATATTATTTATATATAATTTTATATAAATG
>CAIJZF010000356.1 GCA_903825095.1 uncultured Bacteroidota bacterium
AGTACCTGGTGTACAAAGTAGTGTGATTAAGCAAATGAAAAAGCGTCCAAAGTTAATTGTAATGGACACCATGAATTTTTGGATGGAAATTATGATGGACGATTTATTACATACTATTAGTTTAGTAGATGTATTAATGGTGAACGATAGTGAAGCGCGTCAATTAAGTGGTGAGTATAGTTTAGTAAAAGCTGCGAAAAAAATTATGGCCATGGGTCCTAAATACTTAATCATTAAGAAGGGAGAGCATGGAGCTTTATTATTTCATGGTACTGAAGTGTTCTTTGCACCAGCCTTACCATTAGAGGAAGTGTTTGATCCAACTGGTGCAGGAGATACTTTTGCAGGAGGCTTTGTGGCTCATCTTGCAAAAACAAAAGACTATTCATTCAATAATATGAAGTCGGCAATTATTGTAGGTAGTGCTTTAGCAAGCTTCTGCGTGGAAAAATTTGGAACGCAAAGATTAACAGAGATTAACCAAGCGGATATTAAAGAACGCATACAATCTTTTGTTCAGTTAGTGAATTTTGAAATTGAATTAGTATAAAATATGAAAGTTGCAGTAGTAGGAGCTACCGGTTTAGTAGGTACCAAAATGTTAGAAGTATTAGCGGAAAGAAATTTTCCGATTACCGAATTAATTCCAGTAGCATCCGCCCGCTCAAAGGGTAAGGAAGTGATGTATAAGGGAAAGGGGTATAAAGTAGTCACCATGGAAGAGGGTATTGCTGCAAAACCAGCGGTGGCTTTGTTTTCAGCAGGTGGTAGCACTTCACTTGAGTGGGCACCTAAATTTGCAGCTGCAGGCATTCGTGTCATCGATAACTCTTCTGCTTGGAGAATGGACCCTACCAAAAAATTAGTAGTCCCAGAAGTAAATGCATCTGTATTAACTGCCGATGATTTAATTATTGCCAATCCTAATTGTTCTACCATACAAATGGTGGTGGCCTTGCAACCCCTTCATGCAAAATATAAAATTAAAAGAGTGGTGGTAAGTACTTACCAAAGTGTAACGGGTACGGGTAAAAAAGCAGTTGACCAATTAATGGAAGAAAGAAAAGGTGTTAAAGTGGGTGCCGATGATATGGCTTATAAATATACCATTGACTTAAACGCCATTCCTCAAATTGATGTTTTTTTAGAGAATGGTTATACCAAAGAAGAAATGAAAATGGTGAAAGAAACTTGCAAAATTATGCAAGACGACTCAATTAAAGTAACTGCAACGACCGTGCGTATTCCAGTAATGGGTGGCCATAGTGAAAGCGTGAATGTAGAATTTGAAAATGAATTTGATTTAAAGGAACTTATTGATATACTTTCTTCAGCACCTGGTGTAATTGTACAACAAAGCGATGCAGATCAATTTTATCCAATGCCTTTATGGGCGCATGAAAAAGACGATGTATTTGTAGGTCGTTTAAGAAGAGATGAAACGCAGGCGAAAACTTTGAATATGTGGATTGTTAGTGATAACCTTCGTAAAGGCGCTGCTACCAATGCCATTCAAATTGCTGAATACTTAGCTTCGAAAGGAATAATTTAGTTTCTACTAATATTTAAAAGCCAAATACTTTTAATTATTAAAAGTTAAATACTTTTTATTCTTCACTCTCGTCATTACGCTAAAATACATAAATACGAACTAAAAGTCTGAACTCGCACTACGTGCTCAGACATGCAGACTTTTTAAACGTTCGAATTTATATATTTTTAAGCTATGACTCAAAGTTCAGAATCAAAATTGTATTTAACTTTTTATTTAATAGAAAATATAATTGAGGCACCTTAATAAATAGCAATAAAGAAATTCAATTTTGAGTGAACTTTGAGCGAAGCGATAGAGAACGAAAAATTAGGATTTCGAATTGCTATTTATCAAATCGACAAAATCAGCCTCTGTTATAATTTTGATGCTAGCTATTTTTTTAGCTTTCTCTAATTTACTACCAGCGTCTTCGCCGACTACTAAGTAATTTAATTTACTACTCACGCCACCTAGTATATGACCACCTCTTGATTCTACCATGGCTTCGGCCTCGGAGCGTTTTAATTGTGTGAGCGTGCCTGTAAATAAAAAGTTAAGTCCTGCTAAATTGCCATCTACGGCAGTATCATTGGTTTGAATCATATTCAATCCCAATTTTTCTAAATGCTCAATGAGTTCAATATTTTTTGGCTCATGGAAGAATTGATAAATACTAGTGGCTACTTTAATACCCACATCATCGAAGCTCTGTAGTTGTTCTTCTGTAAAATCTTTTAAATCTAAAATATGCTGAATATGACTAGCAATGGTTTTAGCGGTGGTTTCTCCTACAAAGCGAATACCTAAAGCATAGATTAATCTATATAAAGGTTGAGTTTTTGAAACTTCAATAGCTGCATTTAAATTATCAATACTTTTTTTACCAAAACCTTCTAGGCCCGTTATTTTGCTAAAGTCCAATTGATAGAGCGAAGGAATATTGGTGAGTAAACCTAGTTCATAAAACTTTCTAATATTGGCTTCGCCGAAACTTTTAATATCCATCGCATCTTTACTCACAAAATGTATAATGCGCTCAATTATTTGTGCAGTACATATAGGACTATTACATCTCCAAACGGCCTCCGCTTCTTCTTTTTCAAGTAAGGCATTACATACAGGACAGTGGGTGGGAAATTGAATAATTTTTTCTTTGCCCGTTCTTAATTTGGGAATGGATTGTACAATTTGTGGAATCACATCACCTGCTCTTTCAATAATAACCGTATCGCCTAATCGTAAATCTTTTTCTTTGATGTATTCTTCATTGTGCATGGAAATACTAGACACCGTTACGCCCCCTAAGGCTACTGCTTTTAATTTAGCCACAGGAGTCACAGCGCCGGTGCGCCCCACTTGAAATTCTACCGATTCTAAAATGGTCGTGGCTTGCCTTGCTTTAAATTTATAGGCAATGGCCCATCTTGGATGGTGGGAAGTCATGCCTAGTTTTTCTTGTAAAGCAAAATCGTTTACTTTAATAACGAGTCCATCAATTTCATAAGGAAGTGAATCGCGCTGCGCTTCAAACTCGCTACAAAAAGCGATCACTTTTTCCACACCTTTAATAATTTTTTTCTCTTTTTGAGGAGACCTGAAACCCATATTCCATAATAGTTCTAAAGAACCGCTATGGCTACTTAACAAGGGGCTTAATGTAGTTTTAGGAGCAGGTAAAAAATAACTGATATGGTAAATGAAGGCGTCTAAGTTTCTTGATGCTACTTCTTTTGGGTCCTTCATTCTTAAACTTCCTGCTGCTGCATTGCGCGGGTTAGCCAATGTGGCTATTTGTTTTTCTTTTAATTTCTCATTAAAATCAGCAAAGGCTTTTTTACTCATGATTACTTCGCCACGAATTTCCATTTGTTGAATGCCGTTTTCAAGTAAAGGAATACTTAAAGGAATGGATCTAATTTGTTTTATATTATTTGTAATATCTTCTCCGGCAATACCATCGCCTCTTGTGCAGGCGCGCACTAATAAATCATTTTCATAAAGTAATGAAATACTAGCTCCATCAAATTTTGGTTCCACACAATAAGTAATTTCATTTAGGCCAGCGCCTTCTTTGGCTTTGCGATCAAAGTCATTTAAGTCTTCTGCATTATAGCTATTTTCCAAACTTAACATAGGCACTAAATGCGCCACCGTTTCAAAAGAATTATTTAAACTATTGCCTACTCTTTGACTAGGGGAGTCTTTAGAAATTAAGGAATTGTTCGCCGATTCAATGGTAATTAATTGCTGATATAATTGGTCGTATTCGAAGTCGCTTATGAAGGGTTCGCTAGCAACATAATATTGGTACTCGTGAAATTTAAGCAGTTCTTTTAAAGGCGCTAATTCAATGGTATGCGGCTGAGATAAATAAGTCGCAGTGAGCGATTGTAAACTTTTTATTTTGGAAGTATTGTACATGCTGTAAAATGTCTGCTAAAATACAAATTGTTTTATTCTTTTATTTCGTATTTTGAGGATAAGAAATTTTTATTTCTTCTTTTGCTTATGCTTGAATACCATAAATCCATTGCTTTAGAGACTGCCGCCTATACGAAGGAGGCGGTATCCTTGGTGGAATCTTATCCTGCAGTACCCCTCACGGTGGATTGTGTGATATTTGGTTTTGACCAAAACTCACTCAAAGTTTTACTTATCAAGAGCGATTTGGCCCAGTTTGCAGAGCAATACTCTTTATTAGGCGATAATGTTAAATCCAATGAGGATTTAGATGATGCCGCACATCGGGTACTTTTAGAGAGAACCGGTATGAAAGATGTTTATTTAGAGCAGGTACACAGTTTTGGTAAGCCCCAAAGGCATCCAGGTGGCAGGGTGGTGACCACGGTATATGCCTCTTTATTAAATATTAAACACCATGAATTATTTATCACCGATCATGAATTAAATTGGCATCCAGTGGACCAGGTGGGCGAGATGGCCTTTGATCATAAGGAAATATTAGAGGTCTGTGTCAATTGGTTACAAAAGAGAATTCAAGAACATCCATTGGCCTTTAACTTGCTGCCTAAAAAGTTCTCCTTAAGACAGTTGCAAAATGCATATGAGGCTATATTAAATTGCAAATTGGATCGTCGCAATTTTAGGAAAAAATTTGCTGCGATGGGCTACTTAATTGATACCAACGAAATGGAAGTAAATGTGACACACCGCCCTGGTAAATTATATACATTTGATTTTGAAGCGTATCAGCAGCGCAAGAAAAATGGGGTAGGGATTGATTTTTAAAAAATGCGATTGCTTGCCTATAATTTAATACCTTTATTCACTATTTAAACAGGTATTATTATGTTA